>JAAZNO010000177.1 GCA_012798275.1 Chloroflexota bacterium | reverse complement strand
TCGGCTTGATCATACCAGAAGCGAGCAGAAGCGCAAATCTTTCGTGAAGGCGAGGCCGGATTGACGCATTCACCGCTTGTGTTACAATCCTCACTGCTGTTTCCCACGCGGGAGATTTGTAGCCGCTGAGAGGAATCAGCGGTGGATTTTCAAATGATTTGCCGATTTCAACGTGGGAACGTGGGTACGTGTGAACGTAAGTGATTCGCGGACTTGCTGATTTTTGAGGAGTTAACATATTCCTGCGGCACACCACCGCGGATGCAAACGTGAGTGGTGAGGTGTGAGTTGTGAGTTGTAAATCGTGATCGAAGTCTGCGACAGCTCTCGACTCACGGCTCACTGATCTCTATTTTCAGAGGAGAATGAGGTTATGTCGCGTAGGTTGGTGTCGTTGGTTGTAGCACTTGGTATTCTGGCAGCCCTGTTGGGGTTTGGGATGAAGAGCGCTCCCGTGCAAGCGCAAGCGCCGGGTCCCAATTTGTTGACTAATGGCGACTTCGAGATGGACACCGGCGGGGCCTGGCCGTTCCAGGATGGCATCGGTGAAGTGCAGATCGCCCCTGGCTGGCGTGCTTTCTATGTGGATGATCGCCCCGCTTATGCGAAAGTGCCCGACTACTGTAAGCCGGAGGACAAGAACTGTGGGTGGGGACGCCCGGAATTTCGGGGGATCAGTGCGGCTGAATTCTCCTATCGCGTGCACGGCGGCTTCCTCGCGCAAAAGTATTTCAGTTGGAACCGTCAGCACGAGGCCGGACTGTATCAGCAAGTGAGTGGCATCCAACCCGGCACGTTGCTGCGTTTCCAGATTTATATGGAAACCTGGTCCTGCCTGCCTGAAGGCGAGTGGAACAATTGCCCGACCTCACCGCTGTCCCATCGTCCGGCGCCGATGCACACCAAAGTCGGCATTGATCCCACCGGCGGCACCAATCCCTGGGCGCCGACGGTCGTTTGGAGCCCCGAAATTGACGCCTACGACGTGTGGACGTTGTTCACCGTCGAGGCCACGGCGCAGGCCAGCACGGTCACGGTGTTCACCTATTCCCGCGCCGATTGGCCCGAACCCTGGCCCCGCATTGACAATGATGTGTACATTGATGATGGCTCGTTGGTCGCCATCGGGCAGGGTCAGGCTCAGCCGACGACGGCACCGGCCACGCCGGCCGCGCCTCAACCTACTGCTGCCGCGCCCGCCGTGCCGGCGGCCACTTCAACTCCGCGCCCTGATGGCTCCGTGGTGCATGTCGTCCGATCCGGTGATACGCTGTTGGGGATTGCGCTTCAGTATGGGGTTGATCTGGATGAGTTGCGTCGCCTGAACGCTGGAACGCTGGGCCCGAACGATTTGATCATCGTGGGGCAGGAGCTGGTCATTTCCGGAAAGCCGTTGGCTTTGCCGACGCCTACTCCCACACCCCAGCCGACGACGCCCATCACAACGCCGCTGATCACCACACCGACGGTCTCCACGCCTGTGGCTACGGTAGCGCCGACGCCCCTCTCTGACAAGGCCGCGCTGTGCGTGTTGGTTTACAACGATGCCGACAGCGATATGCTCCGCCAGGTAGCTACAGAGGGACTGGTCCCCGGCGTGGGCATTTCCCTGGTGAGCGCGAGTGGACCTGCGGGTTCATACACCACCGACGGCCTCGGCGAACCCTATTGCTTCCAAAACCTTCCGGCTGGAAATTACGTCCTGCGTTACACGCCGCCAGCGGGCTACGTGGCGACGGGCCCCGCGGAGTGGGGGGTCGCTCTGATTGCCGGGCAGACCTACGCTCTGGAGTTGGGCTGTGTGCAGGCAGCGGAGCATTCAGAAGGGGGATCGGAACCGGCCACTCCTGAGTCAACGGTGACTCCAACTCCTGAAAGCGACTCTCAGGCGACTTCACCGTTGATGAAGATCGTGCAGATCAGCGGCATCATTGTCGCGTTGCTGGCGGTGGCGGTGGGCGTGTTGTTCTTCCTCTCCCGACGGAAAATGTAAGCCTGTCGGCTCCTGGAGGCAGCATGACACACGGCGGCGTTGAAGGAACGCCGCCGTGTGCTTTTGTCGTTTGCAGGGGCTGCCGGAATGCGGCTATGACGCCGGTGGCTCTGCCTGGTGGCAGAGTTGCCGGAAGAACTCGGCAGTGTGCGCGGCGATCCGGTTCCAGCTGAACCCGGCAGCGAGCAGCGCGGCCTGTTGCCCCAGGCGCGCGCGCAAGTCAGGCTCGTGCCACAGGCGGCGCAACGCCTCTGTGAATTCTGTCACCGCGTCGGGGGGCACCATGAGCATGTTCTCGCCGTTGCGCAATTGCCTGGAGGGGACCTGCGGCGTGGTGGTGACGATGGCCTTGCCGTGGGCCAGGGCCGCGTGTAACGTCCCCCGTCGCAGGCTGACGCCATCGCGGTAGGGAAGGGCGCAGACATCACAGGCGAGCAGGGCCGCTGAGACTTCCGGCGGGGTAGCAAAACCGGTGCGCCGCACGCGCGCGCTCAGCCCCAATGCCTCGATGCGGGCGTCAATCTCGGCGGCGTAAGCGCGGTTGGTGGGGTCGCTGGAGCCGGTGCGCCCGCCGATGAACAGCAGCTGCACCGGTATCCCTTCCTGTACCAGCGCCGCCGCCGCCTCGAGGAGCGTTTCCACCCCCTTGCTGCGGTTGAGGAATCCAAAGTATCCGATGAGGAAATCCTCGGGGTTGAACTTTTGGTCGGCGCGCCAGGCCGCCGGTTCGTAGCCTGGCGGTGGAGCAGGCGCAATGTTGCTGCCGATGGGGATCAACCGGACTTGCGGCGCGGGGCTTCCGCTGCCCAACATGCGGGTCAGTTGCGCGTAATCCTCGTCATTCGTGAGGATCACGCCCTGGCTGTTGGCGGCCAGCTGCTGCACCGACCATTCCCGCAGCTGCCCCGCCTTGGGAAACAAGTATGGCACGCGCAGATCATGGAAGGTGGTCACGATGGGCACCTGAATGTTCCGCTTTTGCCAGCGCGGCAGGAGATGAATGGCGCCCTTCATCTCGTAAATGGCCGGCTGATATTGAATGTTCAGCACGTCCGGCCGGATCGCGGCGACCTGACGCACGATCTGGTTGTGGCAGGCGATGCCCCAGCTGGGGATGCACCGGTGAACGTGCACGCCGTCCTCGTCGGCGATGGCGGGAGCGCCGTTCTGTCCGGTGAGGATGTGCAGCTCGTGGCCCTGCCGCCGCAGTTCCAGCGCCAGAGCGCGCGTGAAATCGCCGACGCCGCCTTCGAGCGGGGGATATTCGCCGGTAAGGATGGCGATACGCAAGAGTGCCTCCCTCAGTGCTGGGATGTCGCAATCTGGGAGATCAGTGCCTGCCATTGCGTCGCGGCACGCTCCCAGGAGAATTCCATCGCCCGTCTCAGGCCCCGCGCCCGCAGGTCGGCGCGCAGGGCGCTATCGTCGCACAGCCGTTGGAGGGCCGCCCTCCAACCGGGGATGTCCAGCGGGTCCACTAGCAGGCCGGCGTCGCCGATGACTTCGGGCACGCTGGAGGCGGTGGAGCCGACGACGGGGGTGCCGCACGCCATCGCCTCCAAAATCGGGATGCCGAAGCCCTCGTAGAGGCTGGGGAAGGCGAACACCGTCGCCTGGCGGTAGAGCGCCGGCAGATCCTCCTCGGCGACGAAGCCGAGGAGACGCGTGTAGGGCCGCTGGGCAGCCGCTTCCAGAATTGGCTCGGAAAGCCAGGCCGGTTTGCCCACGATGACCAGCTGCATGTCTCCTCGGGCGATGAGGGGATCGCAGGCTTCCATCAGGCGGACGTAGTTTTTGCGCGGTTGAACGGTGCCGACGGTGAGGAGGTAGGGGCGGGCGCCGATGCCGTAGCGGGCCTGCAGGCGCGCGCGTTCCTCTGGCTCGGGGGTCGCCGTGAAGCCCGCCGATAGGCCGCTGTAGAGCACCGTGATCCGTTCGGCGGGGACGTGCAGTAATTCGATGAGATCCTGCCGCGTGGCGCAGGAGTCAGCCAGGACGAAATCGGCGCGGGCGACGCTGCGCGGCACGGCGCGTTGCAAGTATTGTTGGAGCGCGGGGGTGAAGGTCTCCGGATGTCGCAGGAACGACAGATCGTGAACCGTGAGCAGAGCGATCGTCCGACGACGCAGCGGCGGGAGCACGAAATCCGG
>JAAZNO010000176.1 GCA_012798275.1 Chloroflexota bacterium | reverse complement strand
TGGTGAGCTGTAGCTTTTGCCCCTCCCCCAGCCCCCTCCACAACGGCGCAAACGCCGTTGGGGAGGGGGAGAAAAAATAAGGGGGTTTTGCAGGCGGGCATAGCCCGCCTGCAAAACCCCACAAAAAAAAGTTCCCCTTCCCCCCGCGCAGCGCGGGGGGAAGGGGCCAGGGGATAGGGGGCAAGAGTTGATTCTCAATCTTCAACAATCGCCAGGAAACCTTGCGTTTTTTAGCCCATGGCTGAACAGTTACGTCCCAGAAACCATTCAGCGGTTAAGGAGGAGACTCGCATGGAAGCAGAAACGGCAAAAAGCTTGCAGGATCGCGTGTTAATCTTCAGCGGTTCGGCGAATCCCGATTTAGCGGAGGAGATTGCCGGCTATTTGGGCATTCCCCTCAGTCCCACGCTAATCCGGAAATTCACCAACGACAATTTCTATGTGCAGCTGGGGACCAGCGTCCGGGGCAAGGATGTCTTCGTCGTGCAGCCCATTTCGCCGCCCTGCAGCGATCACCTGATGGAGCTGTTTTTCATGCTCGACATTGCGCGCGGGGCAGGAGCCAACAATATCCATGCCGTCATCCCGTATTACTCCTACGCGCGCTCGGACAAAAAGGATGAGCCGCGCATCTCCATCGGCGCCCGGCTGATCGCCGATCTGGTAGTCGCCGCCGGGGCAACGCATGTGATCACGATGACCCTGCACTCGGCCCAGGTGCATGGCTTCTTCAGCGTCCCCACAGATCACCTGACGGCGCACTCCGTCTTCGTCAAGCATTTCAAGGAAAAGATCCCCGACATGCACAATGTCGTCGTCATATCGCCCGACATCGGACACGCTAAACGCGCTCTAAAACTGGCGAAGGCGCTGGGAGTGCCCGCCGCCGCCGGCGAAAAGCGCCGGCTGAGCGACAATCGTGTGGTGATTGACGGCATCATGGGCGAGGTGCGCGGCAAGCGTGTGTTGCTCGTGGATGACGAAATCGCCACCGGCGGCACTATTGTGGAAGTCATCGAGTATCTGCGCGGACTGGACGTCACCCAGATCTCGGTGCTGGGAACGCATGGCATCTTCGCCGGCAATGCGAAGGAGCGGCTGGACAGCATTCCCGAAATCGAGGAGATCGTGGTCACCAACACGGTGAACATCCCGCCAGAGCGACGCCCGGAGCGCCTCCAAGTGCTCTCGGTGGCCCACATTTTCGGGGAAGTCATTCGCCGCAACATGCTGGGCGAGTCGGTAGGGGCGCTCTTTGAGTTCTGGCCCCTGCCCGACGATCAGGGGTAGGACGACGACCCGCTCCCGGCGGCCTCTTCCCTGGCAGACGCGCCGGGGAGGAGGCCCTGTCGCTTCGGGCCAGAAGCCGGTCAGCAAAACCCCGTCATAAAGCGCGCTTCAGTCCCCGCTCATGGGACCGAAGCGCGCTCTGGAAACACCCGCCCGTGAGAAGCCTCACACGGTCGAAAGATCCCATTCCTCGTAGATCTTGGGCACGTCGCTGATCAGGCGGCGGGTATAAGCCTCTTTGGGATTCAGAATCACCTCATCGGCGGACCCGTGTTCGACGATCTTACCCCGCTCCATGATGTAGACGCTGTCGGAAACGTAGTACGCCAGGCCAATATCATGGGTGATGAAAATCAGCGTCATCCCGATCTCGTCCCGTAATTGCATGAGCATGTCGAGGATCGTCGCACGGGAACAGGCGTCAATCATGGAGGTGGGCTCGTCGGCAATCAGGATCTTGGGTTTCAGCAAGAAGATGCGGGCAATCATCAGCCGCTGCATCTGCCCGCCGGAGAGTTCAAAGGGATATTTGTTCGTCAATTCTTCGAACTTCAAGTTGACAAACCCACAGGCCTCCGTCATCAGCGCGACTTTCTGGGCCTGAGGTAGCCGTCTTCCGCCCCGCATGTAGATGCAATCCAGCAGCACGGCATCAATCTTGTTAAAAATGTTGTAAGAAGAAAAGGGGTCCTGGAAAATCGCCTGGATGTTTTTCCAATATTCCTTTCGCTTCCGCTGCGTGCTGATGTCACGTTTCTGCCCCTGGAAGTAGATCTCCCCTTCCGTCGGCGTCAGCAATCCCAGTAACATTTTTGCCAGCGTGGTCTTGCCACTGCCCGACTCCCCGACGATGGACACGACCTCGCTCTCGTAGAATTTGAAATCCACATGATCCACGGCGACCGTTTTTTGCCGCCCAAAACCGAAAACCTTGGTCAGCCCGGTCCCGCTCAGGCACACTTGTCTGTCAGCCATTTCGATACGCCTCTCTCAGTTCTTCTTCCGAAAAGATGCAGCGGTAAGCGCGGCCATTGGGCAGTTCCCGCAGGTTCACAGCCGTCACCCGACATGCCGGCTGCACATATTTGCAGCGATCGGCAAACCGGCAACCCGACGGTGGATTTTTGAGGTTGGGCGGCGCTCCAGGAATTGCCGTCAGTTTCACGCCCCGCACGCCCTCTTCGGGGACGATGATCGAGCCCATCAACCCTTTGGCGTATGGATGCAGCGGATCGAACACCACCTCTTTGGCGGTGCCCTTCTCCACGATCTGACCGGCATACATGACCATGATGTCGTCGGTGACGTTGTACAGCAAGGGCAGCTCGTGGGTGATGAAAATCAACGACCGGACCAGGCCGTCTTCCATCAGGCGCATCAACATTTTGATGACCATCTTCTGCGAGGTCACGTCGAGGGCCGAGGAAGGCTCATCGGCAATCAAGACTTTGGGGGAGAGCAACACCGCGACCGCAATCACCGTGCGTTGCTTCATGCCGCCAGAAAGTTCGACGGGATATTTCTGCAGGACGTTTTCGGGCAGTCCAAGCGTCTGGAACAGAATCCGGGCCCGCTCATAGATCTCGCGCTTGCTGGAACCCAGGTCGTGAACCCTGATCACATCTTCGATAAAACTGATGACCTTCTGGGTCGGATTGAGCGCGTTCATCGCGGCCTGAGGGATGTAGGCGATCTCCCGGCCCAATATCAGGCGACGCACGTCATCGGGGTCCATGCGGCTGATATTGCGGCCATCCACAATGATGTCCCCGCTGATGTAGTGCAGCGGCGGGAAGTAATAGCCCATCAGGCTGAGCGCGAGGGTAGATTTTCCACAGCCGGATTCCCCGGCGATGCCCAAGGCCTTCCCTTCCTCGACCTGCAGCGAAACATGATCCACCGCATACACATTTTCCTGGAAGCGGGTGACATATTTTGTGGATAGATCTCTGACGTCTAATAGTATTTTGCCCATGTCACTCAATCCCTCAAGGCCGGATTAAACACCTGATCGAGGCCAGTATTCATCAAATTCATGGAGAAGGTAATCAGCGCGATCGTGATGAGCACCGGCAGGTACGCCCACCATTTCCCCAGGACATACGCCTGATAAATCATAGCCCAGTTCATCATCAAGCCCAGCGTCGGCACTTCCGTCGTTCGCGGCCCCAATCCCAGGATGGACAGCCCGGCCTCCGACAGGATTCCCGAAGAAATCTGCAGGATAAGCGCCATCACCACATACGAGGCGATGTAGGGCAGGATGTCGTTGAGGATGATGTGCACGATGGAATGCCCGGACAGTTTCGACAGGTTGACGTGATCCCGGTTGCGCAAGGAGACCACCTGTGCGCGCACTGCGCGGGTCGTCCACACCCAGGAGGTAAAGCCGATGACGATGGCGACCGTCACGGCGCCGCGTCTTTCCTGACCAATGCTGAAGGAAATCAAAATCAACAGCACAAAACTGGGGATCACGGTGAAAAGGTTGGTGATGAACATGATCACATCATCTACCAGACCGCCGATGTAGCCCGCCAGCAATCCCAACGTCAGGCCGATTAAGGTGGCGATGATGCCGGCCACGAAACCAATCTGCAGCGAGACCCGCGTAGCGGCTACCAGCTGCGTCAGGATGTCCCGCCCAAAGTTGTCGGTGCCCAGCGGCAGGAAGCGCACATTGGCGACCTGCCCGACGTTGACGTAATCCGATTGCGCAATGGTTCCCTGCGCCTCAAGCGCCCCGGTCTCGGGGTTCTTCACCGCAATGACCGCATCCTCCGTGGCCAACAGCCCTTCGAGCGCAGTGTCAAGCCGAATATAGTAATTGCGCTTGGCGTTGGTCAGCCCCGGTATCTGCGCCTTGGGATCATAATGCGTGTTCCACAGTCCCAAGAGCTGCGCCGTGTCGTTAATATCAATCTCCCCTTGCGGGATTCCATATCCCACCAGCCATTCTTGCATGGCCACGCGGTCGTCTTCGCTCAGCCGGCTGGCAATGCGTTTGGCAGCAGCATCCTCCAGATTCAGAGTGTACTTGGGGGCGTGAACACTGTCGTAGGCATTCACATAGATGCCAGGTGCGAAGAAGGTCCCCTGACCGATGATCGCCAATGGGGGATAGGGAAAGAGCACCGGGTACACCATCACAATCAATAGAATGACGATGAAGATGCAAAACCCCAAGACAAATTTGCCGGAATGAAAAATCTGGTGCAGTGTATGTTTCATGGCAATGGCTTCCTTTACCCCGCCTGTGCGGCTTTGATGCGCGGATCAATGACGCCGTAAAGGATTTCGATGAGGAAGTTAGCAGTTAATACCATCACGGTGATGATCAGGGTCGAGGCTGAAATCAGCGGGTAGTCCTGCCCCATCACGCCGTTCAAAAGCGTGTACCCCAGCCCTGGATAACTGAACACGATCTCTGCCACCAAAGCGCCGCCGACCATCGTCCCAATTGACAACGCCAGGCCGGTAATCTGCGGCAGCATGGCGTTTCTAAACACATACCCGACGATCTTGCGGTCTTTGATCCCCATGAACCGGGCGAACTTCACGTAGTCCGCATTCAGCTCGTAGATGGCCATCGAGCGCATCCCAATGGCCTGCCCCCCGATGGCGATCAACACGATGGACCAAAAGGGCAGCTGGTAATGTTGAATCACCGAGCTGAAGAATTTCCAGCTGAAACTGGGGATCAGATCAAAGCCATACCCGCCCGACGTGGGAAACCATTCCAGCGTCACCCCGAAGATCACCAGCAGGATGATCGCCATCCCAAAGGCGGGGAAATTGCTGACAAAAATGCTGATAGGCATGAGCACTTTGTCGAAGCCTCCTTTGAGGTAGGCCGCCAAGGCGCCCAGCAAGTTCCCGATGATCCAGCCGACAATGATCGCCGGGAATTGCAGTCCTATCGTCCACCAGATAGAGGATTTGAGGGCATCCACCACCGTGCGAGGATATTGGCTGAACGAAAAGCCAAAATCGCCTCGCAACACGTTCCGCATGTAGATGAAAAACTGGTCCAATAAGGGCTTGTTCGTGCCGAAAAGGTCCGCGTATTGCTGATAAATGGCCTGGACTCCCGTGGCGTCGCTCATGCCCTGGGCCAGCCTGGAGACAATGGCGGCCACCGGATCACCCGGCATCAAGCGGGGGAGGATGAAGTTCAAGATAAATGCAAACACGAACGTGATCAGAAACCATCCCAGCTTGTTGAGGAAATACTTCCAGTATCCTTTCACTGCAATGCCTCCTTCGAAAATGGCCCCGAATGAACACGAATTTCACGCATCAGATTAGAAATTCCTTGCCCCCGGGGCTGCTACGTCCTCAAACACCGCGCTTCAGCGCGGTGGGCTCGTGTCGAACCGGTGAGCCGTCGCCGTCGCTGCTCACGGGTTATGGCTCACAGGGTAACTGTTCAGCCACTGACTAAAAACGCAAGATTTCCTGGCGACCCTTGAAGATTGAGAATCAACTTTTGCCCCCTATCCCCTG
>JAAZNO010000175.1 GCA_012798275.1 Chloroflexota bacterium | reverse complement strand
GATCTGCGGCGGCACGAGATCGCACGACCAGCTCTCTTCGAAGCAGTTGTTGCCTTCATCAGTCTCAGGGATGAGACCGGTCGCGTCAGCGCAGAGGCGCATTTGCGCTGTGGTGCCGGCGCACGTCCAGGCATCCGCCAGACTGCCCGCGCGCACTGCTCCCGGCGGCAGCGCCTCGTCGAAGGGCGTCGAGGCGACCGCGCTGCCGTCGCGGAATAGCCGCACCGTGTGGCCGGCGGGGGCCGTCCCCGCGCCGGTGTTTTGCACGATGTAGTAGACGCGCCCCTCGGCCTGGTCATACCAGGCGCCGGTGACCCGCAGGTCAGGACGCGGTTGCACGTTGACGGTGTAATGCTGCACGACTGTCCCCCCGCAGTTCTGCGCGGAGACAGTGATCGTCTTGAATCCAGGCGTGGCCCAGGTGTATTGGCGTGTGGCTTGTGAGCCGGTGTAAGGCGTCTGATCGGTCGCTTCCCAGGTGTAGGTGATGGGCAGCGTAGCGCTCACGGGGACCGGCGTCGCGGTATAGCCATACGTCGTTTCGATGACCCCCCCCCGCCGGGCCGGTGAGGGTCAAACCGGTGAGGGGCTGTGGGCAGAGGGGCGGCGGCTCGGTGATGACGACCTGATGGGTGTCCACAAGGCTGCTCTCGCAGTTTTCCACCGTGACCGTGATCCCCTTTGTTCCGGGCGTGGTCCACGTGTAAGTCTGGCTGGCCTGCGAGCCGGAATAGGGCGCTTGCCCGGTGGCCTCCCAGACATAGGTGATGGGCAAAGTCGCTGTTACGGGAAGGACCTCGGCCGTGAAATCATACGCCGTGCCGATGAGACCCGCTGTCGCCCCATTAATGGTGACGTCGGTGGCCGGGTAACACGGCGGCGGACCATACGTGATGATCAGATGCGCCGGCCCAGAGCCTTCCCTGGTATACATTAAGGCGCTGCCAGGCGAGCCGCTCGCAGGTTTGAGCATCACGCCGTAATTGCTCATTGCGCCGGAGCTCCAGGCCCGCGCGATATGAGTCACGTCGAACCAGTTCCACGGCCATTCTTTCCACGGCTGCGCGGGGTCGCCCTGGCCTGCCGTTGCCGGGGCGTTGTTCCATGTTACGCCCCTCTCTTGCCAGGCGGCAAGCACGGCTTCCGGCGCGATGGAAAACGTCTCCATCACGGTTCCGGCCTGCGCCCGATTGATCACTGCTTCCAACCCCAATGAGGCGCTGATCACGGTGCTGCCCGCCGGAATGTCGGACAGATCAAACTTCAGCAGGGCGTGCGCCCCAGTGCCGGTGAGATCATCCCGCACGGACATACTTTGCGAAGTGCCATAGTTGTTGTTGGGATAGCTATGGGAGATGTGTGCATCTGCCTGCACCGTCAGCTCTGTTCGCCGCACGTACGTGATCACCAGGCGCGGCGGGTTGGTGGCCTCGCGGGAGTCAAAAGAGTGAGGGGAACAAGGCGGTACCCCCATTCCAGAAGGGATCAAGCGCAGGCCGTAGTTGGTCCATGCGCCGTTGTACCAGTTCTTCACGATCTGCGTGACGTCCCAGCGATACCAGTCGCCAGCAGCCGCGCCCGTTGCTTCATTGACTGTCGTGGCCGTCGGTTGCGCATTCCAGGTCACAGTCGTCTCGTTCCATTCCTGGGTGAGCGCCTGCGCCGCGATATTGAAATCACCGGCAGAGGTCCGGTACAATTCGAGCGTGGCGGTCAGAATCACGGCATCGGCGGGCAGGGAAGACAGGTTGAATGCCGCGAAGGTGCGATAGGTGTACGTGCCGAGGAGTGAAGACAATCCCACCTTCAGATTGGTAGCCGTTCCGTAGTTGGTGTCCCCCGCTCTGTCGGTGACATAACTGTCCTTTGTGGCGAGCAACGTGCTGCGGAAGGCCGTCTCCCCGTTGGAGGTGAGCGCGCTGCAGGCGATTGGTTCTGCTTCTGGAAGGCTTTCTGGCGCGGTTGCCTCAGGAATCGCCGGCGCCGCCTCAACCGCTCGCGGCGCAAGGAAGGGAATTTCAAGGGGGATCACGCCATACGCCAATCCGGCAAGCAAGAATGCCAGGCCCAACACTCCACTGAAAACCCATAGCCGTTTCATATGCCCTCCTTCGATGGATACTGCTTGAACCTGAGCGCTGCCCTTTTTCTGGACAGGGACAGCGTCAGAATGCCGATTTGCCAGGAATCAAGTTTAGTCTAACGGCGCAGCGTCAAAAAAACGTCAAAAAGGGGGAGGGCTGGAGGTACACAAAACGCGGAGGACACGGTTGGGGTCTGAGGTCATTCCGTTTTTGCTCTTTATCCCTTTCCCCCCGCGCTCACGGGGGGAAAGGGAAGTTTTTTTTGTGGGGTTTTGCAGGCGGGCTACGCCCGCCTGCAAAACCCCCTTATTTTTTCTCCCCTTCCCAACGGCGTTTGCGCCGTTGGGAAGGGGCAAAAGCTACAGCTCACAAAGGTTCATCCATCGCCGTCGAACTACCTGGCACCAGGCTGAACAATGACCGCACATTTTCATTCTTGAATGATGTGCGCCAGCACATGGCGTCTCCTTC
>JAAZNO010000023.1 GCA_012798275.1 Chloroflexota bacterium | reverse complement strand
TAGAAATTGAAGCGTCTCTTTGACCATAGTGTTGTATTCCACTCTACTACTTGTCCTATTATATCATGGATGAAAAGGCGGCGCAAATGTTGTTTCGTACTGAGGGTAACTGTTCAGCCTGGCGCCAGGTAGTTCGACGGCGATGGATGAACCTTTGTGAGCTGTAGCTTTTGCCTTTCCCCAGCGCCTGCGCCGTTGGGGAGGGGAGAAAAAATAAGGAGGTTTTGCAGGCGGGCTACGCCCGCCTGCAAAACCCCACAAAAAAAGTTCCCCTTCCCCCCGTGCGCGGGGGGAAGCCCACCGCGCTGAAGCGCGTTGTTTGAGGACGTAGCAGCCCCGGGGGCCAGGAATTTCTAATCTTATTCGTGAAATTCGTGTGCATTCGGGGCCATTTTTGAGGGAGCTTGTCTCATCTATTAAACCCCGCTATAATAGAATTGCCCGGCGCGGAAGCCGCCTACCGGAGGCCCTCTACCATTTCACTTTTGAAGGAGCATAATTATGAAACGCAGTCTGATTGTGGCTTTGATCATTGGTTTGTTGTTGTTTTCGGTAGCATGTGGTGGAAGTAGCACTCCTGCCCCGGAGGAAACTGCCACTCAGAAGCCCGTCACTCAGCCCGCAACTGGCTCGCTGAAAATCAACGTCTCCAATCAGAGCCCCTATGACATTTGTTACGTCCAGATTTCGGGCAGTGAACAGGAAGAATGGGGTGAAGACTGGCTGGGCGAGCAGGAGAAAATCGCGGCGGGCGCTTCCAAGACCTTCAACGTGGACGCCGGCACGTATGACGTCAAAGTGATGACGTGCGAACAGTACACCCTGGCAACTTTCTGGGGCATTGACAGCAATACTACCGTGGAGGTGGGCGGAAAGGGACTGGTCCCGCTGGTCGTGTTGAACCAGAGTACCACGGAAATCTGCTATGTCTACATCGCGTCTTCCTCCAGTGACAGCTGGGGCGAGGATTGGTTGGGGGAATCTGAATCCATCCCGCCTCAGGAGGGTGGCCGCGTCTTTTTCGTCCAGCCCGGCACGTATGATCTTTCGACGCAGGATTGCGACGGCAATGATCTGGTCACCGAGAGTGAGGTTCAAATCACCGAGGAGACCAGCTGGACAATTTCGGACTAGGGTGTGCAAAGAACGTGGGCTTGTGGAGCCGCCTCACTCACATGCAGGCGGCTCCTTGTTACACTGCAACCATGGACAGGAGACGAGATGAAACTCAACCCACAGCTTTTGGCGCTTTTCACGGCGATGGCCTGGGGCATTGGCGGTTTTTTCGAGAAGAAGGGGTTGCACATGGGCAACCTCTCGCCGCAGCTGGGCGTCACGATTCGCACCGCGGTGGCCTTTTTGATTCTGGGACTGGTGAGCTATCCTGAATGGAAGACGCTTCCGCAGGCCGGGCCTAAGGCCGTGCTGACGCTGGTGTTGGGAGGCGGTGTGGTGGCCGGAGCCGTGGGAATGTTGTGCTTCTATTCGGCCATCAAGGGCGCGCCGTTAGGGGAAGTCATGCCCATCGCCTTCACCTCGCCGCTGTTTGGCGCGTTGATGGGA
The DNA here is from genome assembly GCA_012798275.1 of Chloroflexota bacterium. Taxonomy (GTDB): domain Bacteria; phylum Chloroflexota; class Anaerolineae; order B4-G1; family SLSP01; genus JAAZNO01. The sequence continues at coordinate 2,043 of JAAZNO010000023.1, read as the reverse complement.
CTGCTGGCGGGGACGGAGCCCCTCACGCCGAAGACGATCCTCGGTACGGCGTTGACGATTGGCGGGATTGTGGTGCTCACGTTGAAGTAAGCGCCTTGACAGCCATTTGAACCCGCGCATACTTGGAGCTGTGCGCTTCCCTTGAACCGGAGTCGGGTTGAGCCTATCGGCTGAGGATGAAATCCCTAACCGGACACAAGCATCTGTGTTGAAGCGTGTTGTTTGAGAAGCCCGCCTGAGCGGGCCTCACATTTCAGACAAGGAGAAACAATCCATGCCGGCAATTGAAGTGAAACCGGGGATTTACTGGATTGGGGTCAACGACCGCACGACGGATCTCTTCGAGGGGTTGTGGCCCATCACCCGCGAAGGCGTTTCCTACAATGCCTACGTGATCAATGGAGAAAAGAAGGCGCTGATTGACCTGGCGCGCGACATCAAAGCCGGCGATCTGCTGAACCAGATCGCGCAGATCGTGGAACCGTCGCAACTGGATTACATCGTGCTTAATCACATGGAACCCGATCATACCGGCGTGTTGACCACGCTGCATCGGATCGCTCCCAAGGCTCTCATCCTGGGCACCCGGAAGGCCCTGGACATGGTCGCGAGCTATTATCACATCACCGAAGGGGTGCGCGAGGTCAAAGACGGCGAGACGCTGGAGCTCGGCCCGCAGCACGCGCTGCAGTTTATTTCCATGCCGTTCGTCCACTGGCCTGAGACGATGTCCACCTATGAGCTGCACCATCGCGTGCTGTTTTCCTGCGACGCCTTCGGCGGATACGGCGCGCTGCAGGGCGCGATTTTTGACGATCAGCGCCCGGACATTGACTTCTATGAGCAGGAAGCGCTGCGCTATTATGTCAACATCGTCGCGCTGTATCCCAAGCCCGTTCTGAAGGCGATTGCGCGCCTCGCCGATGTGCCGATTGACGTCATCGCACCGTCGCACGGGTTGATCTGGCGCGGTCAACCGCAGCACATCGTCAATCTCTACCAGAAGTGGGCCGAATATGCCGAGGCTCCTGGCGATCCGGCGGTCACCTTGCTGTATGGGACGATGTATGGGCTCACGGAGTTGATGGTGGAAGCCGTCGCCCAGGGCGTGGCACAGGTCGGTCTGCCGTTGGAGATCTTCGATGTCCGACACACGCACGCCAGCTACATTCTCCCCTATCTCTACACGCGCCGGGGGGTGCTGGTCGGCGCGCCGACCTACGAAGGGGGGATGTTCCCGCCGATGGTGGACATGTTGCACATGGCGGAGCACAAGCGCATTTTCAACCGCCAGGCGGCGTATTTTGGCAGCTTCGGCTGGAGCGGCGGCGCGCGGCGTGACTTTGCGACGCTCTGTGAAGCCCTGCGCTGGAACGCTACCGAGGTGTGGGAGTTCAAGGGCGCTCCGACGCCGGAATTGCTGCGCGAGGGAGTTGCCTTTGGGGCCCGGTTTGCGCAGGCCGTGCTCGCGGCTACGCCGTGAGTGCGTGCAGCGTTTGAGGAAGGGACGGGGGCTTCTGTCTGATTCGGAAGCCCCCTTATTTTTTAGTGTGACTCCAGACGCCGAAAGGCTTCTGGCAGGGCGCGGGCTACGTCGCCGGCGGCCATGCCGGCTGCACCGAATTGCTCGCGGGCGAGCTCCCCGGCCAGGCCGTGCAGATATGCCCCGGCAGCCGCGGCCTCGAAAGCGCCTAATCCTTGTGCCCGCAGCGCGACAATGACGCCTGCCAGCACATCCCCGGTGCCGGCTGACGCCAGACCGGGATTGGCGAAGGGAAGCAGGACCGCCCGTCCATCCGGGGCAGCGACGACGGTAAAAGCGCCTTTGAGGAGGACGACGTGCCCCCATGCGGCGGCGTAACGGCGGGCGGTTTCCTGGCGCTCGGCCTGCAGAGCCGTTACGTCCTCGCCCGTAAGGCGCGCCATCTCGCCGGGGTGCGGCGTGAGGATCGTCCCCGCGGGCAACCGCTGCGCCCAATCCTGCAGCCGGCTCAGGATATTGAGGCCGTCGGCATCCACAATCAGCGGGGGCAGCGCCAGAGG
>JAAZNO010000174.1 GCA_012798275.1 Chloroflexota bacterium | reverse complement strand
GGTGTCCTGGTGCTAACTCCCCTCGCGCCGCTGGTGCCCGAACTGGCGCGGGAGATCGAGCGCGCTCGCCTTGAGGCGGACTTGAGCATCGAAGAGCTGTTAGCGGCTCTCCGCGCCCACCGTGAGCGCTACACCGCCGAAAAGTTCGGCGTCGAAGAATGAGGGGGCGCGGGTGAGTAAACTCCGCGTTTTCGTGGATGCCGACGTGCTCTTTGCCGGGTCCGCCTCCCCCAGCACCCAGGGCGCAAGCCACATCCTCCTGGTGATGGGGGAACTCACCCTTATCGAAGGTCTCACCTCCGAGCAGGCAGTAATTGAGGCCGAGCGTGCTCTGGAGGCCAAATTGCCGGCGAAATTGCCGGAGTTCCGCCTGTTGGTGAGCCGCGCCCTGCGCGTCGTCCCCGATCCGACGCCCATGGAAGTCCGCGCCTGCGCCGGGCAGGCTGATCCCAAAGATCTGCCGCTGCTCGCCGCTGTTTTGCGCGAGGGGTGTTCGTGTTTTGTGACGTTCAACACGCGGCATTACTTCCCCGCTCATGGGGCTATCAAAATCCTGCGGCCCGGGGATGTGATCCTCACTATCCGCCAGACGCTTAGCCAGCTGTAAAAGGGCGCAGCAGCCCCGTCTTCGCCCTATCCCCTGCTGTGGAGGGCCCTGGATTCAAGCTCGCCTTTCCTCATGCAAATCCCCCCTCTGCGGCGGTGCGTAGAGGGGGGATGAAGCGCCAGGCTGGGGTCTGCCCCTATGGAATGCAGAGCCCGGTGCCGGCGTAGATCGTATCGCTCCAGAGGCCGTTAGCTCGCTTGAGCGCTTCTACCGTCGTCCCATAGCGCCGGGCGAGCGAGAACAGCGTGTCGCCATAGCGCACCCAATGCGTGAAGCGGCATCCGGAAGGTGGCAGCACGTCGGATCCCGTTTGCCGATTCTTGAGGGTGACCACACTGCAAATCCCTGTCGCGCTCAGGGTGACAGTCTGCCGTTGCGGCGTGACCGGCGTCCAGCCTGTCTGCAGCGTCTCCGAGATCACGTAGGCGCCCGGCGTCAGACCATTGAAGCGCACATGCCCCGTTCCATCGGTCGTGCCGGTCTGTGTCGCCCCGCCATACGCTGGCTTGATGGCGACCTGCCAGCCGGGGAGGCCCGCATTATCCCAGGCATCCCGCTTGTAGATGTCCACGCAGGCGTAGTCGGTCTTGTTCTTGAAGCGCACGTGCTCGCAGACCAGGGGGCGGGTCACGTTCACATCGAATTCCGCCGCCGTCACCGCTTCCCACCCTTGCTGCGGCACCTCCGAGAGATGCCATGTGCCCATGCCCAGCTGGTGGAACTGGAAGAAGCCGTTTCTGTCGGTGACCGTGGTGTATTCCTCGCCGGCGTCATTCCGCGCCTTGATGGTCCAGCCGGCGAGGCCTTGATCCAGCTGGTTGATCTTGTAGCCGTCCACGCAGCCAAGCGCTTCATTCTTGAAGGTCACCGTGACACAGCGTCCGGGCGTCGTGACCTCCACCGTCGTCTCTGTGGCGCCGAGAGCACGCCAGTTGGGGGGGACTTCCTCCTTGACGCGCCATTGCCCGAGCGCCAGATTGTCGAAGGTCGCCAGGCCAGCACTGTTCGTCACTTTGGTGATCCCTGCCTGCGTTCCATCGGGGCGGGTGAGGCTGACTTTCCAGCCGGCGAGGGGCTTACCGGCGGCGTCTACTTTGATGACTTGAATGCAGCCCGTGTGCACCTGTTTGTTCACGAATTGGAGGCTCTGGCAGACGCCCGGCACGCGCGGCGCGATCAGCGTCACACGCTGCTGATTGGTGTAACCCGGCGCCGGCAGCCACCCGACGCGTGATTCCTCCGTCACCGTCCAGACGCCCGTGCTGAGATGGGTGAAACGCAGCCGCCCCTGCCCGTCTGTGACGCCGTTGACCGTCGTCAGCGGGGACATCGCGGTGATGCTCCATCCTGGAATGCCCACCGGCTGTGCAAAGCCCATTTTCCCATCGGCGTCGAGTTTGATCACGTCCAGGCAGGGTTGCGCTTCCAGCTTCATGCGCACCTCAGCGCAGGCGCTCCCGCTGCCGCTCAGCGTTACCGTGAACGATGCGGGCGTGAAGGGCACCCAGCCAGCAGGCACCTCAAGCTCCACGGTGTAGGTTCCGCCCTGCAACCCGTCGAATTTGAAAGCGCCTTTGGCGTCCACCACTTTCGCCTGAGGGGCGCCGCCTTCGCGGGTGATCCGTACGGTCCAGCCGGCGCCTTGGGGCTGATGGTATGTGTCAATGACGTACCCCGAAATGCAGGTGCCGCCCTGTCCTGCCAGGGGCGGTTCCGCTGCAGC
>JAAZNO010000173.1 GCA_012798275.1 Chloroflexota bacterium | reverse complement strand
GGTTCCCGATTGACCAGTGGCAGACAGGTGATATAATCGTCCAACGACATCGTCTGCCGGCCCCCGAATCCGAGGGCTACGCCTTTCGCCTGGGCGGCTACTGGCTGGATACAATGGAACGCTGGGCGATTGTGAACGGCGGTGATTATTGGGAAGTGCGACCATGAAGCAGGGACGTGCGGCGTCCTCCCGTTGGCTGGCGGTGACGTTATTGCTTCTCCAGTGGGCGCTGTTGCTCCATGCCGCGACCCGGCTTTCCGCCACCATTGATGAGCCTTTTCACATCACCAGCGGCTATGAATATCTGCGCACCGGCAACGTGCAGCTCTTCGACGAGCATCCCCCGCTCGCCAAAGCGCTCTTCGCCTGGCCCCTCTTCTTCGTGCCCGATCTGGCCCCGCCCGAGACCGCCAGCGATTACGCCGACGGCGCTCTGATCGCCGTCGCCCAGGAGACGCTGCTCGCTTACCGCCCGCTGGACCGGGTCATCGTGGCGCCCCGCATCGCGGCGGCGTTACTCACCGTCCTCCTCGCCGCCACGATCTACCGCGTCGCCGCGACCCTTGCCGGCCCGCCGGCTGGCGTGCTCGCGCTGGCGCTCTGCGCCCTGGATCCTAACTTCCTCGCCCATGGCAGTTTGGCGACGACCGACATGGGAACGACGGCTTTCAGTCTCTGGGCGCTGTGGGCGGGGACACGCTGGCTGCAACGGCCCACGCGCCGACGGTGGGGGCTCGCGGCGCTGCTGCTGGGATTGGCGCAGGGCGTGAAGCTGACCGCCTTGCTGCTGTATCCGGTGCTGGGAGTGGGGGCCGTGATCAACGCGGAGGCGCAAAGGCGCCAGGGAGGCCCGTTCCCCTGGAAGACATTGAGGCGCTTTGTGACCCTGGCGGCAGTTTCGGCACTGGTGTTGTGGGCACTGTACGGCTTCGAGCTGCGCCCGGTCGCCGGACTGTGGGGCGGGATTCCCCTCCCCGCCGCCAGCCACATCGAGCGCTGGCTACGCCTGCAGGAGAACCTCGCCTATGGCCGCGAAGCCTTCCTGCTGGGACAGAACTCCATGCACGGCTGGTGGACCTACTTCCCGGTCGCCTTTGCCCTCAAGACGCCGCTGCCCCTCTTGCTGCTGGGCCTGTACGCCCTCCTCCGGCACTTCTCCCGTCCCCCAGCTCGCCCTTTCCCCCTTTCCCTCCTGCCGATGATCCTGTTCCCCGCCCTCTACGCCCTCAGCAGCCTGACAAGCACGCTCAACATTGGCTATCGGCATCTGCTACCAGCGCTGCCGTTTATGTATATTGGAATTGGCGTTGCCAGCGCCAGAGCGCACACAGATCGCAGCATCAAATCCCATGGAACTTGTTATCCATTACCCATGACCCATGACCCATTACGCATTCCGCTTTACGCTTTACTCGCCTGGCTCGCGCTTGGCACCCTGCGCCTCGCCCCGAACTATCTCACCTTCTTCAACGAGATTGCCGGGGGGCCGGGAAACGGCTGGCGCTTTTTGGCCGATTCCAACACCGACTGGGGACAGGCCTACAAAGCGCTGGCGGAGTTCCAGCAGGCGCGGGGAATTGAGACCCTGCAGGTCGCCGGATTCGTCTTCTACGATCCCGCCGCCTACGGCGTGCACTACGTCCCCCTCACGCCGCTGGGCGGCACGACCCCCGCCGTCTTCCCAGCCCGCTTCACGCCGCCGCCAGGGGATTACGCCATCAGTGTGACCACGCTGGATGGCGTGCCGCTCGCCGATCCCGAAATGTACGACTGGTTTCGTCGCCGTCAGTCTGACGCGCGCATCGCCAATGCCTTTTTCTATTATCACGTGCCGCAGACGGAGCAGCCACAGTGGATAGCGCAATGTCAGATTCCCGTCACGCCCCTGAGTGACGAAGCCCTGACGGCCGGATTGGAAAGCTTGCCGGCGCGCCGTTTCAGCTTCGACTGTACCCAGGCATGGGTCATACCGGCGACCGGCCCGGGTATCTACGTTCTGCACGGGACTCACACGCGCGATACGCTGGCGACGCGGCTTCTGCTGCAAACGCCGCCGGCGCGAGATGACTTCATCGCGCGCCGGCTGGAAACGGCGACCCTCAGCTACCGGCAACGGCGGACACAAGCGACGCCGCCCTTCAATCTCTACGACGCGGGCGCCGGGGACACGGACAACGCCATTGCACACACCGACGGCTGGATCGCGCCGGCGGAGACGGCACCCCAGACCCTGGAAAACCTCCCGCCACAGCAGGGGCCGTTTGCCTTCGATGGCGGATTGCTGTTGCTCGGCGTGAACGCCTATCAGCAGCCGGGGAGCCTCGAAGTAGAGAGCTGGTGGCGCGTGGAGACGGGTGCGCCGTCACGCCCGCTCTCCCTGATGGCTCACCTCGTGAACAACGCGGGCGCGACGCTCGGCATCGGCGATGGGTTGGGCGTCCCTGCTGCGAGCTGGCAGGCGGGCGATGTCCTCGTCCAAAGACATCACTTCGCGCTGCCGGCCGGCGACCTGACCGCGCCGCTGTTCCTGCGCGCCGGCGTCTACTGGCTGGACGATGGCTCTCGCTGGCAGGCAACGTCCAGAGCGAATGCCGCCGACGCCGTCTTTCTCGCCCTGGCAACGCCATAAAACACTTCGGGGCGGGTCAGAGTCGAGAATGCAGACATCAGTGCTAGCGCACACCCGGAAAGCACGAGAATGTGAATCGCGAGTGGAAAACCGTGAGCGAAGGCAGCGACGGCTCACCAGTTCGACACGAGCCCACCGCGCTGAAGCGCGGTGTTTGAGGGCGTAGCAGCCCCGGGGGTAAGGAATTTCTGATCTGATTCGTGAAATTCGTGTTCATTCGGGGCCATTTTTGAAGGAGACGCCCTGTGCTGGCGCACACTATCCAAAAATGAAAATGTGTGGTAACTGTTCAGCCTGGCGCCAGGGGGCTAGCCGGCGATGGATGAACCTTTGTAAGCTGTAGCTTTTGCCCCACCCCCTGCCCCCTCCCCAACGGCGCAAACGCCGTTGGAGAGGGGG
>JAAZNO010000172.1 GCA_012798275.1 Chloroflexota bacterium | reverse complement strand
TTGCGGAGCAGCTGGGCGTCGAAGCGCACTTTGTCACGACGACGTATGACGGCCTTTACGATGCGTTGATCGTCGGGCGGGCGGACGTCATCATCTCCGCGCTCTATCCGGATCCGACCCGCACGCGGGATTTTGTGTTCAGCACGCCGTATTTCAACGCTGGGGAGATGCTGGTCGCGCCGCTGGATGCGGGTATCACCGGGCCGGCCGATCTCGCCGGGCGGCGGGTGGCGGTAGTCTTCGGCACCGATGGGCACATGGCCGCGTTGGAGTGGGAGGCGACGCTGGCAATCTATCAATCCGCCGCGGAGGCGCTGACGGCATTGGCTGCCGGGGAGGTCGAGGCGGCGGTGGTAGATGGAGTGACGGCGCGGGCGGCGGCAAAATCGGCGCCGCTGCTCACCTTGCTGGTGACGGACGAGCCGTATGTCATCGCTGCGCGCCGGGAGGATGCTGCCCTGATTGACCGGTTTGACGCGATTCTCGACACGCTGCGCGGGGATGGCACGCTGGAGACGCTGCTCGACCGGTGGATCGTGAGTGAGCCGTAGCGGAGGAAAGAGGAAGGGGGAGATAGGGCGAGGGGGAGAGCCCCATCACCTATTACCCCGCTCCTCTTTACCTATTTCATCACTGTGGAGGGAACCATGACACCTTTCTGGGATTGGGAAGTACCGTTCATTTTGTGGTTGCAGCAGGGTCATCCCGCCTGGACGCCTTTTTTCCGCTTGCTCACCGCGTTGGGAAATGAGGAGCTCGTCCTGATGCTGGGCCCGTTGGTGCTGTGGTGCATCAACAAGGCGTGGGGGACCGGCGTGCTGCTGTTGTTGTTGGGGAGCCAGGGCGTCAACACCGCGTTAAAGGAGCTGTTCCGCGTGCCGCGCCCCTTCCTCACTCACCCGCAGATTCTGCAGCTGGATACCCCGACGGGCTGGAGCCTGCCTTCCGGCCATGCACAAAACAGCACCGCCCTCTGGATGTATCTGGCGTCCAAAGTGCGACGGGCCTGGTTCTGGGGCGTGGCGGTGCTGCTGGTGGTGGGGATTTGCCTCTCGCGCCCTTATCTGGGCGTGCACTACCCTGGCGATGTGATCGTGGGCGTGGCGGTAGGGCTGGCCCTTTGGGGGCTGGCATTGCTGCTGACCCCGGTCGTGACGGTATGGGCGGCACGGTTGCGCCTGGGATGGTGGCTGGCGGGAGTGGCGGTGGTCGGCGTACTGCTGTGCCTGCTGCAGCCCTACGCCGATTCTGTGTCCGCTATCGCCGCTGTTACTTGCGGCCTCATCGGTCTGATTGTGGAACGGGAGCGCGTGCATTTCGATGTCGGCGGCCCGTGGCAGCAGCGCGCTCTGCGCTATGTCGTGGGCCTCGCCATTCTGATGCTGTTCTGGCGCGGCCTCAAGGTCGTCTTTGGCTTCATCGCTGATGAGGGAAATACGGCGCCCTATTTGATCCTGCGCGGCGTTCGTTATGGCATCCTGGGCCTGTGGGTAACGTTGGGCGCGCCGGCGTTCTTTGTGCGTTTGAAGCTGGCTCCGCGGTCGGTGTAGCGCCGCTGTGGGGCAGGGCATGAGCGGGCTGATGGCTCAATACCGCGCACCCTGTGCCACGCGAGTGATTCTGAGATTCGCTGACTGCTGACTCGCTGCTCTCTATTCTTGAAGGAGGCGCCATGTGCTGGCGCACATCATGTAAAAATGAAAATGTGAGGTAACTCTCAGACTGGCGCCAGGCAGCTAGACGGCGATGGATGAACCTTTGTGACTTGTAGCTTTTGCCTCTCCCCCGGCCCCCTTCCCAACGGCGTATGCGCCGTTGGGAAGGGGGAGAAAAAATAAGGGGTTTTGCAGGCGGGCGTAGCCCGCCTGCAAATCCCCACAAAAAAATTCCCCTTCCCCCGCGCTGCGCGGGGGAAGGGGCAGGGGATAGGGGACAAAAATTGATTTTTCAATCTTTAGCAGTTGCCAGGAAATCTTGTGTTTTTTAGTCAGTGGCTGAACAGTAACCATGTGAGCCATAATCCGTGAGCAGAGGCTGCAACAGCTCACCGCTGCGGCTGGGGATGGAATCCCC
>JAAZNO010000171.1 GCA_012798275.1 Chloroflexota bacterium | reverse complement strand
TGGCTTTGGCGCAAGAAGCCGCAGCCTGGGAAGCGGAGCGCAATGCCAACGCGGCCACGGTTCATTGGCGTTTCACCGCCGCTGACGCCCGCATCAAACTCCGGCGACTCTACCCCTCAATTGATGCTTGACAAGGTACTACGCTAATGGGCTTATTCCAAAGATTGCTCACTCATCGGCGAAATCAATCCTCCCCAAAATGCGTCAACACCCACAGGCAGGCAAGTTTGAGCGCGCCCAACTCATGGAAATACCGGTTCCGCCGCTCGCTGGCTTTGACCGCCGCAAGGTGCTGCGTGCTCATGCCGATGCTGGCGGCAAAAGCTTTCTGCGTGATGCCTCGCGCCTTCAGCTGATCCACCAGCTCATCCAGCGTCACCCCGCGCAGATACTCCTCCAGATCTGATAAAGCGTGGACATCTTCCAACAGGCGCGTCTTCAGCACCGTAAAATGCTCGGGATGCGCAAGAAATGTCAGCCCCAACGCGTGGCAATGATGGCAACTACCATGCTTCCCAATGTAGCAACTGCACGCAGAAAACAGCCGACTCCCCTGCACCTCCAACGTAACGCGATATATGCCGTGATTGCCCTCAACCTGCGCCGCGATCTTTGTCCCCAGGCGTGTAGCATCGAAGAACTTGCCCACATACCGCTGCACCTTCTCGTCGGGCAGATACGTCCAGTGCCGGGCAATGGCGGTTTTCAAACACTCGATGTCGGTGTCAGCCATAATGATCTCCTCCCGCTTTGCTATCCGGTAAGCAATTCAAAGGCTTATGCTCCTGTCAATTTCCCCGGCATCCCCATTGTAGGCTGCATTTATAACGGCAGTGCGCGAATACGCACATGGCCCTCGGCGACGGTAACAAAAGCACCGGCCTCCAGGTCAGCGACATATAGGTCCAGCACCAAACGCAAATGGCGCAGGACATTATCCGGGCGCATATTCCGCAACCGGAACGTGATGACGCTCGGCAATACTGCCCCGCTCACAGCCAGCAGCTCCCCAAAATCCAGATCGTGAGTCAGCAAGACCCGCCCCTCACTACACGCCAGCACCAGAATGTCCTTATCCGGCAAACGATCCAGGCCCAGCGCGTGGAAATGCACGGCGCCATGCCCCAGATCGCGCAATGCCGATACAACACCTGGCGAAATTCCCATATCGGCCAGGAAGTTCATGCTACACTCAACTCCAACGGATGCACCGCCTCTTCGGCCAACCAGGCCACATAAGCAAGCGCCTGCTGCACATCTTCGGCTTCAAGGTACGGATACTCCGCCAGGATTTCGCCCAGCGTCATCCCGTTGGCAAATAGGTTGACCAGCAGTGAAACCGTCACCCGCATCCCCCGAATGCAGGCTCGCCCACCCATCACCGCCGGGTCGAAAGTAATTCGGTCGAAATTTAACATCTTCTCACCCTCCTGCACAGTATTACTTCCAGTGTAACACACATTTTGAGCCATACTCCCTCAGACGCGCTCTCCGCTGCCAGAAGCGCCGCCGCCCCATCTGATAACCCACCCACGGGCATCTCTGGTGCTGTCCGCTCCTAAGTTCGCTCTGCCGCTGCCAGTATCTTGTCTACATACTCCTGGCAATTCGGCAAGCTGATCAGGCGTACCGCCCCGCGCTCGCCTGCAGATTCGACCATCACAGAGCCGAGACCGAAAAGCCGGTCCCCCACCCCTTGTCGCAGACTAACGTTCCTGGTTGACTGACAAAAGTCAGGCGCAAAGGTTAGAAGAGATCGCCTGGAGTTGACGTTGATGGCGTTGGTGGAACTGTTTGTTAGAAGCCCGCGAGGGTTCGGGATCGGGTTTACCCGAAAGGTGCACATGGGTAAGCA
>JAAZNO010000170.1 GCA_012798275.1 Chloroflexota bacterium | reverse complement strand
GCGCAACAACGTCGCCCCATACGGGAGCAGCTCGAGCTCCTCGACCTCGTCGCTCAATTTCGCCGCCAGCTTTTGTGGATCGGGCAGCGGTGGCGTGAAGCGAAAATCGCCTTCGACGGTCCGCAGCCCCCGCCGGAATTCGCCGTCCGCGGTCCAGTGGCCGAATTGTCGGATGCGGCGGACATGGAGCATACGCCAGCCGCGCACGCGGCGCGCTTTCACCCGCACCTTGAGCGGCGGATTGGCCACATCGAAAGGATCGTCGCACCGCGGATTCCATTCCACATGGAGATCCTTCAGCGCTGCCTCATCCACGCACAGCGCATAATTCCATGGCCCGGCGGGGGTGAGATTCCACGCGGGAAAATCCGGCTTGCTGACGATGGGCCGCGGCTCATAGTCCGCGCCGAGCGTCGCCTGACGTTGGAGCGTCGTCGAGTTCTCTGCCTCTACTTCCGCGTGCGTCGGAATCGGCAGTGCCAGCGTCAACGGCCCATAGCTCAGGCTGACGCCCTCCGCAGGCCAGGTGTGCAGCTGCAAGCGGAAGGGCACCTCGACCCGCAGCACGTCCCCGGACTGCCACAGCCGCTCCAGCGTGAAGAAAGTCCCCGGCGTCAACTCAGCCGCCACTGGCTCCCCGTTGAGCTGCAACTGCGCCTCAGCGCACCAGGCCGGAATCCGCACGGTGAACCCGAAGGTCGCCGGCGCCGCCGGCTCCAGCGTGAATTCGATGGTCTGTTCGAAGGGGTAGCGCGTGCGCGCGGTGACCGTGACCGGCGTCTCTGCCGCGCCGGCCGTGGTGTGCAGGCTTCCCGGCCCATACAGCGCCGCGACGATGCCGTTGTCCCCCGTCCGCAGCCACATCTGAGCGATGTAGTTGGGCATGGCGCGATGGACGTTGCCCGGGCAGCACTGAACCTCGTGATCTGGACGGTAGCTCATCCAGTTCAAGCCGCGCATGAAGAGATTGTGATTGGACGTGCTGGTCGCCAGAATCTGGTTGGGACAGGAGAAGTATTGCAGCGCGTGAAAGTCCTTGGTGATGGCGCCGGGCAAGGCGTTGAAGATGACCTGTTCGATGCGGTCAGCGTAGCTCGCGTCGCCGGTCGCTTGCAGGAGATAGGCGAGTGCCCAGGTGTAGTCGGTGATGTCGCAGGTCTCGTGCATATCGCGGGCATCCCGCCCCTGCACGTGTTCCGAGCAGGAATGCAGTCCATCCGCGAGCGCTGCCTGCTGTTCGAGTTTGGCGTAGCCGTGGACCGCGGCGCGCAGATAGTCGGCGTTGCCGGTCGCGCCATACAGCAAGGCCGCGAGTTTGGCTTCCTCGTTGAAGGTGACGCCGTGCTCGGTGATCGGCTTGTCGGAAAGCAGCGTCTGAAGCGCGCAATCGTGCTGCGGCCACTGCGCGTTGAAGCGCGCGTAGAGCGTCTCCGCCAGGTCCAGCAAATCCGCTTGCCCGCTTTGCCGGTAGAGGGCGAGCAGGATTTCCACGCCGGTCACGTCGCGGTCCCAGCTCAGCGGATGCGGCATGGCGCGATAGTGGCGGATCAGGGCTTCGAGATAGCGTGCGTCGCCGCTGATCTCGTATTGCGCCAGCACGGCGCGGAAGAACACCGTATGGGGCCAGCGATCCTTCGCGCGCAGGTGCTCTGGGCCGATGAAGCCGTCTGCAGCGGCGTGCTCGATGGCGAAATCCACCTCGGCGAGCGCCTGGGCGTACAGATCGGCGTCGCCCACGAGATAGCCGCACTTCAGGGCGCCGTCAATCCAGTAGGCCGTCTGTTCGTAGGGCCACCAGGCGTCGTAGGAGCCTTTCAGATCGCCCTCGGCGCTGCCCCAGAACGGATAGCCATAGGGGTAGCCGGCGACGGCGATGTTGCCGGTAAGGCCGGTCGCCTGGCGTTTGAGGAAATCGTGGAGCCAGCCGGCAGGGCGAATCTCGCGCAAGGGCACTGGGTGAAAGCGGGCGAACGCCAATGGATTCATCGTCTTGCTCCTTCGAAAATAGAGATCAGCGAGTCAGCAGTCAGCGAATCAGCGAAAAAATCACTTGCGTGACAAAGGTGCCGCCACTGACTGAAAAACGGAAAATTTCCTGGCGACTACTGAAGATTGAGAGTCAACTTTTGCCCCCTGGCCCCATCCCCCCGCGTGCGCGGGGGGATGGGGAACTTTTTTTGTGGGGTTTTGCAGGCGGGCGTAGCCCGCCTGCAAAACCCCCTTATTTTTTCTCCCCTCCCCAACGGCGTTTGCGCCGTTGGGGAGGGGCAAAAGCTACAGCTCACAAAGGTTCATCCATTGCCGTCGAACTACCTGATGCCAGGCTGAACTATGACCGCACATTTTCATTCTTGAATGATGTGCGCCAGCACATGGCGTCTCCTTCGGAAATAGAGAGCAGTGAGCCGTGAGATGGCACGTTCGCACATTCGCGCTCACGGGTGGGGGACTATCCATGCTGCGCGGCGTCAGCCATGACCATCGGCCTATTGCTTTCCGGCGGCGAGCTGTGTTACACTCATGTTATCGGCGCACTGTCAGGCTCAAAGGAGGCGAGGAATGTTCTTCATGCCGCGTGAAGAAGGGCAGGGTCTGGTGGAGTATGGGTTGGTCCTGGTGCTCATCGCTGTGGTGGTCGTTGTGATCCTCACGCTGGTGGGCAATCAGATCTCGACGCTTTTTTCCAGGGTGCAGAGCTTCATTCCTGTACCTTAGGCCGTGGGGGTGAGAAAGGCGCGGCCCCTCCCGAAGTCTGGCAGCGGGAGGGGCCGCGATTTGGTTATTGAGGGCTCAGCATTTGCAGCTGGGCGAAGTCATCCGGCGTGAGCGCGCTCAGGTTGGCGCTGGATTTGTACGTGCTGAGCGCTGCTTCCTGGATCCCCGCTGCGGGCCAGACCCAATCTATGATGCGGGTATGGCTCGCATCCGCAGCGGGCGCGCCGCCCAAACGCCACTGCGCGGCGCTGACTTCCACATCGCGCACCCGCCAGACGCCGGCAGCAGGGTAGCCGTCCTGGCTCAACATCACCACGGCGTACTGCCAGCTCTCCGGCGTGTCGCCAAGCACGCTGCGCGGCACTTTCACCGTGATCCGGCGCTGCCCGGCATCGGCGATGATGACGGGGGAGACAGGTACTTTGACCGGCTCGGCGTCCCCCGGCGTGTAGAGGCCGCCTTCCCAGCCCTCGATCCACAGGGCGAAATCCCAGCCATGGTCGGCGGTGAGGGCGGCGTTGCGCCCCGGCAACAACAACCGCTCGCCGCTGGCGGCGCCGTCTTGATCTATGTAGATGTCGAGCGTCTGCACGGAGAGGCCGCGTCCGCTGCCCCACACGTTTTCCACCGGCCCGCGGATGGTGACGCGGAAGACGATGTTCGTCTCGTCATAGCCCACCTCGAAGCTGGTGATGTCGAAGACGCCGGGCTGGAAGACGCCATCGGTGGGGTAGGTGTAGGTTCCAGGGCCGTAGTCGTCGTTTTCGGCATCCTGCACCTGCAGCACCCAGGTCGTGGTCCCCAGCTCCGGCACGGTGATGAGCGCCGGACCGGTGGTCGGCAGCAGCTGTTGATCGGCCTGCGCTTCCAGCAGTCCCTGGCTGAGCACGGCGCGCAGCTGGATGCGGTCGCCGCTCTGGAGGTCCTGTTTGCCGGCGAGCAGCTTCAGGGGGATGGCGAGCTCGAGGGTCTTGCCCGCGATGGCGACGCGGAGGTCGTCTGCGGGGAATTCCATGCTGACCCAGCTGACGCCGTCATAGAGGCTGAACGTCACGCCAGTGAGGCGGGCGTTGGAGGCGTAGACGAGCTCCACAAGTTGCGCCGCGCCGAAGCCCAGGTAAGTCGCCGTCCCGCCCCAGCGGG
>JAAZNO010000022.1 GCA_012798275.1 Chloroflexota bacterium | reverse complement strand
GGCGGTCATCGCCGGGCTGATTCTCTTCCCCTACATCTTCGCCCTCCTCAGCGGCACCCCGGTGGGCCAGGGCGCGGCGAAGTTCTGGCAGGGGCAGCTCATCGTGATGTTTATCATGGCGGTGTATGCGATGAGCTACGACCTGCTGCTGGGGTATACCGGCATCCTGTCCTTCGGCCATGCGGCGTTCTTTGGCGGGGGCGCGTATGCCATGGCGCTGTTTCTCACGCACGTCGCGCCCAAAGTCACCGGCAACTATCGCATCATGGTGGGGAGTGTCAACATCACCGATTTCCTCATGGTGGTGAGTGGTTTCCTCCTGGCGCTGGTCGTGGCCGTCCTGCTGGGATTGCTCTTCAGCGCGGTCTCGTCGCGGGTCAAGGGCGCCTATTTCGCCATGATCACCCTGGCGATGGGCCAGGCGTTGTATATCCTCTCCAAGGCGACCGATTTTGTGAAGTGGACGGGCGCGGACGAGGGGTTGCATGGGGTGCCGGTGCCGGTATGGCTCAATCCGACGCAGTTCCGGCTGCGGTTCTACTTCGTGGCGCTGGCGTTCATGCTGCTCATGTACTTCGTGACCCATCGCATCGTCAATTCCCCGACGGGGCGGGTGTTCGTGGCGATCCGTGAGAACGAGAGCCGCGTGCGGATGATCGGCTACAATCCCGCCGTGTATCGCTCGATCGCCTTTACGACGGCGGCGGTCATCGCGGGGCTGGCGGGGGCGCTGTACGCGCTGTGGACGATGAGCGCGACGCCGACGATGACCGCCATGAATCTGACCATCAACGCGCTGATCATGAGCATGTTGGGCGGAATGGGGACGCTCATCGGGCCGATGTTGGGCGCCGGGCTGATGGAATTCCTCGGTCACTTTTTCTATCAGTGGTTTGGCGCGCGCTGGCCGCTGGTCTTTGGCGTGCTCTTCATCTTGCTGGTGCTGTTCCTGCCCTACGGTATTGTGGGGACCTGGCAACTGCGACGGCTGGAGTTACGACAGGGCTGGAAGCGCCTGCTGCGGCTGCTCAAGCCGGAGGACTGAGCGCGGCGCTGACCCGGTCACTCTGGGCGGCCTCGTCACGTTCAGCCGTTCGGCTCCCTTGGATGGCTTTCCCCATCTTCCTCCCCGGCGGCGCGCTGCTGGGGAGGAAGGGCTTAAACTTTTCCCCGCTCGCTGCTCCGCTTTTCACCGTCTTCTCCTTGCTGCGTCCTTCTCGCTGTACTCAAGTACAAGCCGCAATTCGTTCATCCGCCTGATGACATAAAGGCGAACTGGGGTTACAATGAAGGCACTTTGGAGCGGGGAGATGACCTATGTCCAATTTGAACCGGCGGGTGAACCTTCGGACGCGACACAAATTGACGTTGACGTATCTTTGCGTGGGGGCGGCGACCTTGCTCATCGGCTTGTGGCAGCCCTGGGTGGCGGCGGCGGTCTGCTTGCTGGCGAGCGTCACATTGGGCTGGCTGGGTTCCCGGCGCCTGCAGCGCGCTTTGGAGATCACGCAGGCCTGGGCGCGCGGACACCTGGGATTACGGATCGCGGACCCGAAGGCGGACGATTTTGGATTGCTCACGGCACAATTGGACGTGCTCGCCGCGCATCTGAAGGAGGATGAGGAAGACCTGGAAGCCCTGCGCGAGCACAACGCCCGGCTCACCGATCAGGTGCGGGCGCTGGCGGTGGTGGAAGAGCGCAATCGCCTGGCGCGCGAGCTGCATGACAGCGTGAAGCAACATCTGTTCAGCCTGGCGCTGACCGCGAGCGCTGTCCGCGCCCGGTCTCAGAAGGCGGGAGCGCTGCCGGCGGACCTGGCGGAGATGCTCGACGAAATCGAGCGCGCGGCACAGGCGGCGCAACGCGAGACGACGCGGCTGATCGAGGACCTGCGTCCCGGCTCCCTGGGTGAAGTGGGCCTGATCCGCGCGTTGAACGACTACAGCTTGCTGTTCGGTGCGCAGGAACACTTGCTGGTCTACCTGGACGTGGAGGGCTCGGACCAGGACTTGCCGCTGCAGGTGGCGGAAGTGCTCTACCGTGTGGTGCAGGAAGCGCTGCACAACGTCGCCCGCCATGCCAACGCCACGCGCGTGGATATCACCCTGCATTGCCTGCCGGCTTCGGTGTTGTTGCGCGTCACAGACAATGGGGTCGGTTTCGACACGAGCACCCCGCAATCGGGCCTGGGCCTTGCCAGCATGACCGAGCGTGTGATGAGTGTGGGCGGGCGTCTGACCGTGGACAGCGATCTGGGGCGCGGTACGACCGTCACGGCCGAGGTGAACCTGCCTGAGCGTCACGGCGCGATCCTCACGGGAGTCGGCGTGCCGCAATATCACCCCGACATCAGCCTGGAGAATTGGGCCTGGCTGGGGCAACGGCTGGTCATCCCCGTGGGGCAGACCTGGCCCTGGGTGCCGGCCGACCAACGCAACCTGCGGCGTCCGTTGGTGGACCCTATGGACGGGCCGTACTGCGCCAACAAGAGCCGCCAGCTGTTGGGCTGGCGCTCGAGCTGGCGGCTGCGGTCGGCGATCTCGGGTGTGCCGCTGGTTGAAATTTACAGCACGAGGAACGGCTATGGTTGGAAGATGGAAGGCGCTCCCTGGGAGCTGCGCCGGATGCGGGGACAGCAGGGACGGGCGATCCTGACCTTCAAACGGCAGGCGGTGGCGGCGATGCAGTATCAGGGCCGTCAGATCCACAGCTGGACGGAGGTGAATTTCGACGACCACGGCTACAGCCTGGTGCCGGAGCGCGAGACCCCGGACGGGTGGACGCTTTATGATGAGGGCGGCGCGCCGCTGGCGGAGCTGCAGGGATCGGGCCATGACCTCTCCCTGACCTTGCGTCAGGCCCTGCCGTTGCCGTTGCTCGCCATGATCGTCGCGCGGACGCTGGATGAGCGTCTGATATTGGCGGAGTTGGAGGCGGTCAAGCCGGCGACGGTCTGACCGTCAGGAGAAAGGGGGCCAGGCGATCCGGCATCCCCCATGGATGGAGACAGGTTTGGGTTTTCTACGCTACGGAATTCTAGGTCAGAGAAAGGAGTGCTATGAGGACAATCGTCGGTTTTGTGTACACGCTCAAGCCTTACGAACGGGGCATTCAGGAATTCCTGGGAAAGTATTCGCGGTTTGTGCTGCCGGGTCTGGGCTTCCAGCTTCCCATTTTCCAGATGATCCGCGTCCGCGACATCCGCGAACACACCGTGGACATTCCCCCTCAGCCCGTCATCACCAAGGACAACGTCGAGATTCGGGTGGACGGGGTGATGTGGGTGCGCCCGAAGGCGGATGAGGAATCTATCAAGCGCACGTTCTACAATATTGACAACTGGAAGCGCGCGGTGATCCAGCTGGCGATGACGAATCTCCGCCAGGAATTCGGCGATCTGACGTTGGATGAGAGCCTGGTCGCGCGTGAGAAGATCGCCACCAACTTGCAAACGGTGCTCAACCGCTTCGCCGATGATTGGGGCCTGGTGGTCAGCAAGGTGGAGATCATGTTGATTGATCCGCCCGAGGACATCAAGCGGGCCATGCATAAGCAGAAGACGGCGGAGCAGGAACGGCGCGCGATGCGGCTGTTGGCGACGGGCGAGTTTGAGGCGGCGGAGCAGCAGAAGCTGGCGACGATTCAACGCGCGGAAGGCGAGCGCGAGGCGGCGATCCGCAGGGCGGAAGGTGAGCGGGAAGCCTCCATTGAGATTGCCCAGGGGCGCGCCGAAGCGATTCGCCTGGTCAACGAAGCGGCGCAACAGTATTTCCAGGGCAGCGCGCAATTGCTGCGCCAGATGGAGATGACGGAGACGGCGTTGCGCGACAACGCGAAGGTGATTCTCACGCAAGAGGGTGTCACGCCGACGCTCCTGGTGGGTGAACTCCCCTTCACGCCGAAGAAACCCCAGTAGGTCGGGCGCGCAGCGAGCTGAAAAGCAGCGTCGCCGGCAGAGGCGTCGCTGAGGGGTGCTTTCTGCCGGCGCTGCGTCGCCGGCAGGCATGACAGGAGGCGAGCATGGGCCAAATGAGCGGACTGCCGTATGACTACGGGGAAGAGGAACGGCCACGCCAGGGCCATGGGCGAAGTGTGGCGGCTTTCGTGCTGGGGCTGTTGCTGGGAGCGGCCCTGGGCTTCTGGGCGGGACGCGGCGCGGAATTTGATGTCGCTGCCGCGGGGCCGGAATGGGTGCTGCTGGCCCTCATTCCCCTGGCGATTCTCGTCGTGGTGATGGTGCGCCTGCGGGAGCGGCCGGCGCGGACGTCGGCGCCGACGGCGCAGAGACGCGGGTTCGTGCTGGTGTTGGTGGGGCTGTTGCTGGTGCTGGGCGTGGCCGCAGCCCTGGTGTGGGCGATGGGAAGGTGAAGCCCATGTCCGCCGCGAATAGCGTGTCGCCGTCCGAATCCGCCGGGGAGCCCATCACGGTGTTCATCGTGGACGATCACGACGTGGTGCGGAAGGGGCTGCGCTTCTACCTGAACGCTCAGCCCGACATCATCATCGTCGGCGAGGCGGGCGATGCGCTCAGCGCCGTCAACGGCGTGGCGCAGCAGGTTCCCGATGTGGTGTTGATGGACCTGGTCCTGCCGCTGCAGCCGGGGCGTGAGCCTTCGGACCAGGGCGGGGTGCAGGCGACGCGTCGCATTCGGGAGATCAGCCCGCACTCGCAGGTCGTGGTGCTCACGAGTTACGTGCAAGATGAATTGATTTTCTCGGCGATCAAAGCGGGGGCGCTTTCATATCTGCTCAAGGACGCCGACGCGGAAACGGTGCTGCGGGCCATTCGCGCCGCCGCCGTAGGCGAAGCGACGCTGCACCCGCGTATCGCCCGGCGACTGATGGCAGAGGTCTCGGCGCCGACGCCGGCGCGCGATCCCGCCGCCGATCTCACGCCGCGCGAGTTGGAAGTGCTGCAGCTCATCGCGCAGGGGAAGTCCAACGCCGAGATTGCAGACGCGCTGGTCGTGACCGAACGCACGGTCAAGGCGCACGTCAGCAACCTGCTGAGCAAGCTGCACCTCTCAGACCGCACGCAGGCGGCGATCTACGCCTGGCGGGAGGGGCTGATCGAGCAGAGCTGAGCCGGGGACCGGCTGAGTGAGGCGCTGCACAGGAGACCTGCCCGGCCTTCAGGGGCCGGGCAGGTCTTATTCTATCCTCTTCAATTTCTGATCCATGAAATCTGCGTTTATTCGTGAGCCATTTTCAGAGGAGAAGGTATTGGACGCAGATTCACGTGGATTTCCGCTGATTGTGAAAGTTCTCTATAATAAGCAGGATTTCCCCCTGGCCCTCCTTCCCTCGCGGGTGAAAGGGGGGAGAAAAAATAAGGGGCTCTTGCAGGCGGGCGTAGCCCGCCTGCAAGAGCCCACAAAAAAAGTTCCCCTTCCCCCCGCGCAAGGCGCGGGGGGAAGGGGTCAGGGGATAGGGGGCAAGAGTTGATTCCCAATCTTCAGCAGTCGCCAGGGAATCTTGTGTCTTTTAGTCAGTGGCTGAACAGTTACCGTGTGAGTTGTGAGCTGGGAGTCGTGATCGAAGGCTGCGACAGCTCTCTACTCACGGCTCACGGTTCTCTATTTCCGAGGAGCGGCAGGTAGAGGGTTACCGTCGTGCCAACATTGACCTCGCTCTCGAGGGTCGTCCATCCGCCGTGGAGTTCGACGATCTCCTTCACGATCGCCAGGCCCAACCCCGTGCCGGATTTTTGCAGCAGCTGCGGGATCTTGCCCCGGAAGAACCGATCGAAGACATAGGGGATTTCTTCCTCAGGGATGCCGATACCGGTGTCTTGAAGGGTGACGGTGGCCCACACTCGTTGTTCGATCTCGGCGGTGCCGATGATGGCGGTGACCTGTCCCTCGCCCGGCGTGTATTGGATGGCGTTTTCCACCAGGTGGTTGAGGACTTCGACCAGGCGTTTGGAATCTCCCAGGACATGGACGTTGTGCGCCGTTTGCACCTGGCGTAGTTGCACGCCGGCCTCGCGCGCCATAGCCTGATGGTTGCTGACGACGAGCTCGACCAGGTCGTTCAGCCGCGTGGGCTCAAAGTGCAGCTCGACCCGGCCGGCGTCAATGTGCGCGAGCTGGAGGATTTTTTCGACCAGGTGCGCCAGGTGCTCCACGCTCTGCGCCAGCATTTCCACATAGAGCGGTGCTTTCTGCGGTTGCCGGGCCAGGAGCTCCGTGTAGAGTTTGATGGTGGTGACGGGGGTCCGCAGCTCGTGGGAGACGTTGGCGACGAAACCCGACTTCATGCGTTCCAGTGCTTTGAGCTGCGTGATGTCGTGAAGGGTCACGACGACGGCGGGCTGCTGGGGTTGGGGGTCGAAGATGGCAGCGGCGTTGAGCTGCAAATCCAGGCCCGCCAGCGTCAGCATGACGCTCGGATGTTCGGCAGAATGGCCGGCGAGCTCCTGGATAGCCGCCCGCAGGCTGGCGCCGTCCTCGGGCGCGAGGGTGCGCGTGAGCCAATCCTGCGCCACGGGGTTGGCCTGTAGAATTTGCCCTTGCATGTCCGCCACGATGATGCCATCGGAAGTGCTGTTCAGAATGGCGTCGAGGCGGGCCAGTTGCCCCTGGATTTGCGCCGTGCGCTCCTGCACCCGGCGTTCGAGCTCGCTCGCGTAATCCTGCAACTGGTGATAGAGGCGGGCATTTTCGAGGGCGGTGGCGGCGTAAGGGGCAAAGAGCGCCAGCCGTCGCGCGTCGGCGGCGCTGAAGCGCCCGGGGTTTTGGGCGTTCACGTTGAGGAAGCCTAGCACCTTACTCCCCATCAGCACGGGAGCGCCGACGTAGGAGCGCACCCAGGAGGGTTTGTTTTGCGGCGTGGGGTTCCATAGCGGATTCGCACTCGTATCGGCAATCACCAACGGCTCGCCGGTGCGCATCATCCGCCGCAGGGTCGCTGTGTCGAAAATGGACAGGGGGACTTGTTGCGGGGGACGGGAGGCGGACAGCTGCTGATAGCCACGGGAACGCACGGGGTAGGCAAAATTGCCTTCGATCAACATGATGTTGCAGGCGTCGCCGGGGACAATCCGTTCGACTTGCTCGAGAATGCGGTCGAGGACTTCGCTGAGATCCAACGTCGCGGTGACGGCCGCAGCGGCCTGCGCCAGCGCTTCTGCCAGCTCCCGCTGCGCGCGCTCGGCCTCGAAGAGCTGGCTGTTGGCGACCGCGATGGCGGCTTGCGCTGCGAAGGCCTCTGCCAGACGGGCGTGTTCCTCCGTGTAGAAGCCCGGTTCGTGCTTGTCGAGGGCAATCATGCCGAGGGGTTCATTGCCGATGAGGAGCGGCGTGCCCAACCAGGAATGAATGTTGGCCTGCACGTGGGGTTCCTTCAGAAACTCGCTGTACCTGGTCGGGGCATCCCCGACGATGAGGGT
>JAAZNO010000021.1 GCA_012798275.1 Chloroflexota bacterium | reverse complement strand
TGGTTCGCGCAAGGGGGCGGGCGTCGTGAGAAGGTCGTGCTGGCGACCAAGGTGTACAGCGTCATGGGCGATTGGCCCAACGAAAGCAAGCTGTCGGCCTATCACATTCGCCGCGCCTGTGAGGAAAGCCTCCGGCGGATGCGGACCGATCATATTGATCTGTACCAGATGCATCACGTAGATCGTGACACGCCCTGGGAGGAGATCTGGCAAGCGATGGAACAGCTGGTGCGCGAGGGCAAGGTGCTCTACGTGGGCAGCAGCAACTTCGCGGGTTGGCACATCGCCCAGGCACAGTGTGAGGCACAGAAGCGCCATTTCATGGGCCTGGTCAGTGAACAGAGCCTGTACAACCTCAATGCCCGCATGGTGGAGCTCGAGGTGATTCCGGCGTGCCAGCACTACGGCCTGGGGGTGATTCCCTGGAGCCCCCTTGCGGGGGGCTTGCTTGGCGGCGCTTTGCAAAAGATCGAGGCGGGACGTCGCGCTTCACCGCAGCTGCAGAAAGAGATCGAAGCGCACCGTCCCCAGCTGCTCGCTTACGAAGCGCTGTGCGCGGCTCTCGGCGAAGAGCCTGCTAACGTCGCGCTTGCGTGGCTGTTGCATAATCCCGCGATCACCGGGCCCATCGTCGGGCCGCGGACTCTGGCGCAATTGGACGGAAGCCTGCGTGCCCTGGAGCTCAAATTGGATGAGGAGACCCTGGCCCGTTTGGATGAGATTTTCCCCGGCCCGGGCGGCCCGGCGCCAGAAGCCTATGCCTGGTAAAGCGTCAGCACGTGAAAGGCGAGCCGCAGTCCGGGCTCGCCTTTTTGTTGCCTCGGTCTGCCATGGCGCTGATCATTGTCAAATTCCGTATTCCGACGTAGAATCGTTTTGCTGTTCTATTCACTGGCTTCGATCCTTGAAGGGAATAAAAATGTGAGTCGTGAGCGGAAGCTCGACAACTCTCTTCTCACGGCTCACTGATTTCTATGTTCGAAGGAGACGCCATGTGCTGGCGCACATCATCCAAAAATGAAAATGTGCGGTCATTGTTCAGCCTGGCGTCAGGTAGCTCGACGGCGATGGATGAACCTTTGTAAGCTGTAGCTTTTGCCCCTCCCCGATGGCGCAGGCGCCGTTGGGGAGGGGGAGAAAAAATAAGGGGGTTTTGCAGGCGGGCTACGCCCGCCTGCAAAACCCCACAAAAAAAGTTCCCCTTCCCCTCGCGCGCGGGGGCCAGGGGATAGGGGGCAAAAGTTGATTCCCAATCTTCAGCAATCACCAGGAAATCTTGCGTTTTTTTAGTCAATGGCGGTACCTTTGTCACGCAAGTGATTTTTTCGCTGATTCGCTTTTTCGCTGACGGCTGACTCGCTGATCTCTAGTTTCGAAGGAGGCCCCGTATGTTGATCGTTCAGGTTCATGTGCATGTGAAGCCGGAATCCATCGCGGCCTTCAAAGCCGCGACGATCGAGAACGCCCGCAACAGTGTGCGGGAGCCGGGCATCGCCCGCTTCGACGTGATCCAGCAAGAGGACGACCCGACACGTTTTGTGCTGGTCGAGGTCTACCGCACCGTTGAGGCGTCCGCCGCGCACAAACAGACGGCGCACTATGCCGCCTGGCGCGACGCGGTAGCGGACATGATGGCAGAACCGCGAAGCAGCGTCAAGTACACCAACATCTTCCCCGATGAGGCGGGTTGGTAGGGGAATGTGCGAACGTGAGTGACTTGCTGATTCGCTGATTCGCAGATTCGCTCATTCGCTGACCGCTGACTTTCTGATAAGGGGGGGATCGTGCGCTTCGAATTTGCCACAGCCACCCGAATTGTCTTCGGCCCCGGCGCCCTGCGTGAAGTCGGCCCGCTGGCGGCAGACCTGGGAGCGCGTCCGCTGCTCGTCACTGGCAAGACGGCAGCGCGCGCCGGGCCGCTGCGAGCGCTGTTAAGGGCGCAGGGCCTCGATCCCGTGCCGTTCGCGGTCGAGGGTGAGCCGACGACGGTCATCGTCCAGCAAGGTGTGGATCTGGCGCGACAGCACGGCTGCGATCTCGTCATCGGCTTCGGCGGCGGCAGCCCCCTCGACGCGGCCAAAGCGATCGCCGCCCTGCTGACCAATCCCGGCGCGCTGTTGACGTACCTTGAGGTTATCGGGGAGGGCCGCCCCCTGGCGCGCCCGGCGGCTCCGATCATCGCCATTCCCACGACTGCCGGCACCGGGGCGGAAGTGACCCGGAACGCCGTCCTGGCCTCCCCAGAGCATGGCGTCAAAGTGAGCCTGCGCAGTCCGTTCATGCTCCCGCGCCTCGCCCTGGTGGACCCCGAACTCACCTGCAGCGTCCCGCCGGCCGTCACGGCCGGCACCGGATTGGACGCCTTCACGCAACTGGTCGAGCCGTATGTCACGCCGGCCGCCAATCCCCTCACCGATGGGCTGTGCCGCGAAGGGATAGGGCGCGTCGTGCGTTCGTTGCGGCGCGCCTACCAGGACGGCAGCGATCTCCAGGCGCGCGAGGACATGGCGGTCGCCAGCCTCTTTGGCGGACTGGCGCTGGCGAACGCTAAACTGGGCGCGGTGCACGGCTTTGCGGGCGTGTTGGGTGGAGCGTTCCCCGCGCCGCATGGGGCCGTCTGTGGCCGCCTGCTGCCCGAAGTGATGGCGGTCAACGTCCGTGCGTTGCGAGAGCGCGCCCCCGCCGATCCCGCTCTGGCCCGCTACGAGGAGATCGCGCGCTGGTTGACCGGCGCTTCCGGCGCTCGCGCCGAGGACGCCGTTGCGTGGTGTGCGGCCCTGTGCCGCGATCTGGCGATCCCCGGCCTGGCAGCGTATGGCGTCACGCCCGCTGATTTCCCCCGTCTGGCGGCGGGGGCTTCTCGCGCCAGCAGCATGAAGGGCAATCCCATCGTCCTCACGGAGGCGGAATTGCTGGAGATTTTGAAGCGCGCCCTGTAGGAGGCGACATGTTCCTGCGGCACATCACCGCGGATGAAAATGTGAGTTGTGAGTCGTGATCGCAGACTGCGACAGCTCTCGACTCACTGCTCTCTATTTTCCGAAAAGGATTTTCGAATGTACAGAAAAGTTTTGCTTCCCCTGAT
>JAAZNO010000169.1 GCA_012798275.1 Chloroflexota bacterium | reverse complement strand
TGGCCAGGGCGATGACCGCGCTGAAGTCCTTCGGCTTGCCGGGCTCGCGGTCCGGAATGTGCGGACAGCCGGGCCATCCCGCCATGCCGGTCGTGAAGAGCCGCTCGCGGTAGCTGGCCTTCACCGGTACGATGCAGTTGGTCGTCATCACGATCGGTCCGCCGAAAGCCTCAAATTCCTGCTGCTGATGCCACCACGAACCACCATAGTTCCCGGCGAAGTGCGGGTATTTCTTGAAGGCGGGGTAGGCGTTGGCGGGCAGCATCTCGCCGTGCGTGTAGACGTTGACGCCGGTCCCCTCGGTCTGTTGTAGCAGCTCCTCCAGATCGCGCAGATCGTGCCCGCTGATGAGGATGCCCGGCCCGGGGCGCACGCCCAGAGCCACCTGGGTGGGTTCGGGGTGTCCATACGTCTCGGTGTTGGCGGCGTCGAGCAGGCGCATGGCTTCGACGCCCATCTGACCGGTGCGGAGCACCAGGGCGACCAGGTCTTCAGCGGTGAGCTCGTCATGGGTTGTGGCGTCGAGCACCTCTTGCATGAAGGCGAGCAGGGCGGCGTTGCTGTGCTCCAGCACATAGGCGTGGTCGGTGTAGGCGGCGAGGCCCTTCAGGCCGTAGATCAGCAATTCGCGTAGCGAGCGAATGTCGGGGTTCAGGGCGGGATTGGCCATGACGCCCACCTCGCGCCCTTTGGCGGTGAGCGTGTCCACATCGTAGGCGGCGGGAATCCAGCCGCGATGATCCGGCGGCGCGTCGCTACAATCGCTGCCCCGTTGCGCGCGGCAGACCGCTTGAGCGCGCAGGCGCAGCGCTTCGCGGCGCTCGATGGCCTCGCGGATCAGATGGATGAAGCGGGCCGGGTCAAAGTTGGCGTTGGTGATGGTGGCGAAAAGCGCTTTGGCGACGAATAAATCGGTCTCCGGATCCACAACGTCCAGGGCGCGCCCGCGCACGCCCCAGAAGGAAATCCCCTTGAGGAGCCAGATCAACAAATCCTGCAGCTGGGCGACTTCGGCTGGCTTGCCGCACATGCCGAGGGTGGTGCAGCCCTCATTCTTAGCTGTTTCCTGGCACTGATAGCAAAACATGTCCATGGCATACCTCCTGATCATGAATGGTGGAAAGTGAACGGCGCGCAGGCGACCGTGTGCGTCTCCTGATCCGGTTCATTCTCCTCTTATTTTAGCATACCGGCGCGAGTTTGTCCCCGACAAAAGTCACACTTTTAAGTCACGATAAAGCGCTTGCCCTCGACCTGAAGCACGTGCACCGGCACATTGTAGGTGCGCGAGAGATTCTCGCCGGTAAAGACCTCGTCCAGGGGCCCGGCGGCGAGCGCCTGACCGGCGCGCATCAGCACGACGTTGTCCGCCAACGTCCCGACCAGGTCCGGCTCGTGCGTGGTGAAAATGACGGTGGCGCCGGCTTCGGCCTGCTGCCGCACCAGCTCCAACACGCGCCCTTTGTTGCCCAGGTCCAGGTGCGCGGTCGGCTCATCCAGCAGGAGCACGCGCGGTTCCTGCGCCAGGGCGCGCGCGAGCACTATCAGCTGCCGTTCGCCGCCGCTCAGCATTTGGAGCGGTCGTAACGCCATGTCCGCCGCGCCCACGCGCGTCAGGGCGTGATGGGCGATTTCCAGGTCCTGCGGGCGGGGCGTCTCCAGGAGGTTGAGATAGGGCGCGCGCCCTAGCAGCACGTATTCCTGAGCGGTGAAGTTGAAGGGGATCACTTCCTCTTGCGCCACGAGACCCACCAATTGGCCCAGCTCGCGGCGGGAGTAACTGTGTTGCGGGCGTTGTGCCAGGAGAACCTTTCCCTGCGCCGGCGCGAGCAACCCCAGAATCAGGTAGAGCAGGGTGGATTTTCCGGCGCCATTGGGGCCGAGAATGGCGGTGATGGAGCCGGGCGGGATTTCCAGCGACAGGCCCTCGAAGACGGCAACCTCGCGTCCGTCATAGCGGAAGTGAATGTCCGAAAGGGTAATGGAAATCGGCGTCACGGTCACCTCTCAGCCGCTGAGCATTGCCGTTCGCGGTTGCGCCAGCATCAGCACGATGAAGATGGCCGCGCCGATGAGCGAGGCGAGGATGCCCAGGGGGATTTCCCCGGCCAGCAGGCTACGGGCGAGCGTATCGCAAAGCACGGCAAACGCTCCGCCGATGAGCAGCGCGCCGGGCAGGGCGGTCTGGGCATCCGCTCCGAGGAGGCGCCGGGCGAGGTGCGGCACGATGAGGCCGATCCAACCGACGACGCCGGAGATGGAGACGACGGCAGAGACGGCGGCGACGGCGGCGAACAGTAGCGCCATCCGCTCGCGGGCCGGCGACGCGCCCAATGAGAACGCCGTGGCCTCGTCCAACGCCAGCACGTTGAGGCGCCAGCGCATCAACAGCAGGAAGAGCAGCGCGATCACCGTCACCGGCAGGATGGAGAGCGCCTTGCTCCAGGTGACGCCCCACAGCGCGCCCATCATCCAGAAGACGAGGTCTGGCAGCTGCGTGAGGGGATCGGCGACGTATTTGAGGAGGCCGACGCCGGCGGAAAAGAGCGCCGAAACGGCGATGCCAGCGAGGACGAGGCGCAGCGTCCAGCCGCCGTAGCGGATGCGACGGGCGAGCCTGTCGGAGAGCAGCAGTCCCAGGAAACCAAAGGCCGCCGCTGAGACCTGGATGCCGGTGCTGCCGGCGTTCCAGGCGACGATGCTCAACGCGGCGCCGAAGGCCGCGCCTTGCGAGACCCCCAGGAAGCCCGGCTCCACGAGCGGGTTGCGGAAGATCATCTGGAAGACAGTCCCGGCCCCTGCCAGCGTCATTCCCAGGAGCAGCGCGGCCAGGATG
>JAAZNO010000168.1 GCA_012798275.1 Chloroflexota bacterium | reverse complement strand
TTCGGCATTCTTGATGTTGACCTTGACGCCGCCGGCGTCTGACTTATGGAGGATGTCGTGCGACATGATCTTCATCACAATGGGGTACCCGATCTGCTCGGCGAGTTGGACGGCTTCGTCCTCCGTCTGCGCCATCTCGGTAAGCGCTACCGGCATCCCGTAGGCGCGGAAGATCTTCTTTGACTCAATCTCGGTGAGGCTGTGATTGTGATGCGCGCGGGCGTTAGCGATGATCGCGCGGGCCGTCGCCTCGTCCACGTCCGCATAGCGCTGGAAGACCTCAGACGCCAGCTGCCGGCTGCGCGCGTACTCGCGCAGCGCTGCCAGGGCGTTGACCGCCACATCGGGCGCGTCGTAAGCGGGAACGCCGTTCTCGACGAGCCACTTGCGCGCCGCGTCCGACTGTTCGCCGCCAACGAAGGACACCACGACCGGCTTGTCTTTCACGCCGGCATCATCCAACGCCTGCTTGATGCCGTCGGCGATCTCCAGCGGGTCGGTGATCGCCGTTTCGCAATACAGCACGGCGAGACCATCCACCCAGGGATGGGCAAAAGCGTAACGCACGGAGGCATAGTACCAATCCCTGCCCGCCATGCCAGTGAGATCCACGGGGTTCTTCGCCGAGCCGAATTCCGGCATGTGCTTCTTGAGCTCTGTCTGCACGTCGTCGGGGGCAAACCGCAGCGGGATCCCGTACCGCTCCGCCGCGTCGGTCGCCAGCACACCCACGCCGCCGCCATTGGTGATGATGAGCATGTTCTCACCTTGCATGGGAGGTTGCAGCGAGAGCGCCAGCGTGCGGTCGAAGAGATTGTTCAGGTCTGCCGCGCGCACCACCCCTCCCTGCTGGAACGCCGCGTCGTAGATCTTGCCGGAACCGGCCAGTGAGCCGGTGTGCGAAGCCGCCGCCGCTGCACCGTGGGCCGAAACCCCCGCTTTCAACGCGACGATCGGTTTGGCGGCCTTCAGCGCCGCGTGCATGAAGGCGCGCCCGTTGCGCAACCCTTCAATGTAGAGGGAAATACAGGCTGTGGCCTCGTCCTGATCGAGCCATTCCACCGTGTCGGCGAAGTCCACGTCGGACATGTTGCCGATGGAAACCATCTTGTCGAAGCCGACACGCCGGGTGTACGTCGAAGCGTCCATCGCAATGAGCAGCGCGCCGCTTTGGGAGACCAGCGCCGCCTTGCCGGCCAAAGGCAGGAAGGGAGCAAAGGAGGCGTTACAGAGATCTGAGTTGGAAAGGATGCCGACGATATTGGGACCCAACACCCGCACACCGTAACGCTGCGCGATATCCACGACCTGCTGCTCCAGGTCGTGACGCCCGACCTCACTGAAGCCCGAGGCGATGATGATCAGGCCCTTGACGCCCTTTTTGCCGCATTCCTCGGTGACCGCGGGCACCAGTTTGGCCGGCACAGTGATGACGGCCGCATCAATTGTCCCCGGCACATCCAGCACCGAGGGATAGGCCGGCAGGCCCTGGATAACGCTCTCAGTGGGATTGATGGGGTAAATGGTCCCTCGATATTGGCTAATGAGCAGGTTTCTGACGACCGTGTAGCCAATCTTGCCTTCTTTGTTAGAGGCGCCGACGACCGCGATGGATTTAGGACGCAAAAGTCCGTTGAGTGCTTCTAGATCCACAGCCTATCCTCCTGAACTAAAGTATGCGGTTATTTAATTATAACGGGCGACCCGGAAACAGCCAGAGGGAAACGTAATTCCCCCCTGGCACAAATGTCACTTGCCGTCTTCCGCCGGCTCCAGCACTTTATCCACGATGCCCAGTTCAGCGGCCTGCGCCGCCGTCATGTAGAAATCGCGGTCGGTAAAGCGGTCAATTTGCTCCTGCGACAGGCCAGTGTGCTTGCGCAGCAGAGTGTTGAGCAATTCCCGCATCCGCAGGATCTCGCGCGCGGCGATTTCGATATCGGCCGCCTGCCCCTGGACGCCGCCCAACGGCTGATGCAGGTGGATGGTAGCGTGCGGCAGCGCGTAGCGCAATCCCTTCGTCCCCGCCGTGAGCAGCACGGTCGCCATGCTCGCCGTCATCCCTACAGCGATGGTAGAAATGGGCGCATGGATCAGCTGCAACGTGTCATAGATGGCCAGTCCCGCCGCGATCTCGCCGCCAGGCGAGTGGATGTAGAGGGCAATCTCACGCTCCGGATCCTCGCGGTCCAGGAAGAGCAGCTGCGCCACGATGAGATTGGCGATCTGGGCGTCAATCGGCGTCCCTAAGAAAATGATACGTTCTTTGAGCAGCAGGGAGAAAATATCGTAAGCGCGCTCCCCGCGCCCGGTAGTCTCGATGACCATGGGAACCAGACCCATCTCATCCTCCTCGTTGCGGGCGTTCGATCAGGCTGCCGTCGGCGCGGCGTCCGTCTCAACGGCGATGACCTCGCCGTTCAAGGCGGGCAGCCCCTGCGCCAGGCGGTCCAATGCAAGCATCGCCTTCGTGCGCAGCAGCCGCTGCTGTATATCTTGCACCACGACCAGATCCATGCTGAATTCGCGAGGGGCGCGGGCGGGCAAATCCAGCTGCGCCAGCAAATCATCGTAACGCTTCCGCAATTCCTGCTCTGAGACCGTGATGCCTTCACGACGCGCGAACTCCTCAAGTACCAGATCCTCGGTCAGATATTTCTCGGCATTGGGACGCAACGTCTCGCGATACTGTTCCTCGGTCATCCCCCCCAGCCGCAGGAAATCGTTCCACGGCAGCCCGAGCTGCTGCGGCACGCGCTCCTTGACCACCTGCAACAGATCCTCCATCTTCTCGGTCACCAGAAACTCGGGGTATTTGACGGTAGCGCGCGCGACGAGAGCCTGCAGCAATGCCTGGTGATAGGCGTCGTACGCCTCGTTTTGTTTGAGCTCCATCATCCGGCCGCGGAGGTCGGCCTTCAGCGCGTCGAGGGTCTCAAAATTGCCCACCACGCTGGCAAAGGCGTCATCCAGGGCGGGCTTGAGCAGCTCGTCCACGCTCTCGACCTGCACCGTGAATTCCGCGTCGGCGTTGCGCAGCGCGGGTTCGGAGAAATCCTCCGGCAGGGTGAGGTGGAACAATTTCTCCTCGCCGGCGGAGAGACCTAGCAGCGCGTCAACCATCCCGGGGATGATGCGGTCATCCGCAGGATCCAGGACAATGTTGACATCATGGTCGTGGATGAAAACCTCGCCGTTGGCCTGGGCCTCGACCAATCCCAGCGTGATCTGGTCACCGACAGCGGCCGGCCGGGAGACAGGCTGCGCGGTGGTGTGCTGTTCCTGCAGATCGGCGAGCGCCTCGGCCAGCTCGGCCTCAGTGACTTCGGGCGGCTCCATTTCCAGGCGCAGATCGCTGTAATCGCCCAATTCGACCACCGGCTCCAGTGGGATGCGGATCTTCAGCGTGAGCGGCTCCAATTGGATATCTTCCAGCGTGCCGGGGCCGACGGGTTGCACTTCAGCCTGCTCCAGCATGTCTTTGTAGGACTCATCCAGCAGCGTGTCTGCCACCTCGCGGCGCAGCGCCGGTTCCCCCACACGGGCGACGACGATGTGGTAAGGTACCTTGCCCTTGCGAAAGCCAGGGAAGGACTCCTGTGCAGCGATTTTCCGCGCGGCCTTCTGCATGGCTGTCTGAACCACGGTTTCTTCAACTTCAACGGTGATGAGAGCCTCTTGGCTATCAAGAACTTCTTTTGTAATCGTAAACACGGGTGTTGACCTCCACTCCATAATCGGCAAGATTATAACACGTTTCCACGGAGTTACCAGGGTCGTGGGAGCGAAGAAGCCGTCCCTGCAGGACGGCTTCTTCATCAATTCCCACACAAAAAAAACCGCAGGGTCAACCACCGGCAAGCCGCAGCAACGCCGCCGGCACCCACAGCTGCCCGATACGCAGAAACGAGAGCACGCTGGAAGCGACAAAGGCCGCCGCGCTGAAAACGATGAGCGCGTAGTCCGCGCGTTGGTAATGCAGCTCGTGCGCCCACGTCCGCGGGCCGACGCCAAAGGCACGCAGGTCCATGGCGTCAATGATGTCCTCTGCCCCGATGATGGCGTTGATCGTTACCGGCACGACCAGCGGCGCCAGTCGCCGGATTTGCGCCACGACGCCGCCGGAAAGTTTTTCCACCTCGTAGCCCCGCGCGCGCTGCGAATCAAGCGTGATGCTGAAATCGCGTCCCAGCGTCGGCACAAAGCGAAAGGCCAGGTCCATCGCGTAGGCGAACTTATCGGGCAGGCCCAGCCCATGGAAGGTGACGCCGTAGAGGCTGGGATCCAGCGTGTAAGGCAACGTGATCGCCAGGAAGGTGATGGCGTACATGCGCAGCAGCTGGCTCACCGCGAAGATCGTCTTCTCGGCGGTGATGTCGAGCTTGAGCTGCCAGCCCGTCAGCGGCAGGGTGAGCGGCCCCCAACGCCAGAGCAGATGTTCCTCGAAATACGCCGTCGCCGCGCCGCCGCGTCCGGTGAGGAACGTCAGCAGCGTCATGAGGAAGATGATAAAGGAGATCAAGATCCACACCCGGCGCGTCTCTCGCCACGTGAGCCCCGCCAGCGCATATTGTGCTACCGCGAACGCCAGAAACACCAGGATCACCCGCAGATCCCAGAACTGGATGATGGAAAACAGCAGGGCCAGCATCATGATGATGCGGGCGCGCGGATCCAGCCGCTGGATCAACGTGTCTCGTTCGCGGTAACGCCAGGCGATCAACATGGTCTCAACCCCCGCCGCGCGAGGCGCCTCAGCGGCCCGTGCGGGATTGGATCGAGCGATACGCCGCCAGCAGGATCGGTGTGAGCACCATCGAGTTGAGGATATTCGGTCCGGCCGCCGGCGCAAATTCACCGATCATCGCCGTCGCCAGGCTGTACCCGTTGACCCAGATGTCGGCAATCGCGGCATAGCCGATGCCCAAGATGATGGCCAGGGTTCCCCAGATGTTGACGGCCGCCAGGTCCACGCTTACCCGCTCCAGCACAAAGCGCAGCGCGATCACCACGACGCCGCCGATGATAAACACCCACGCCCAGAGCGAGAAACTCTCGATCTCGCCCGTCCAGGGCCCCACGACCTCGGGGTTGATCAGGATCGCCGCGGCGACAATCAGCACCAGCACGCCCACCAGGATGGTAAGGAAGTTGAGGCTGCGCTTTTTATCGGCAAAGAGCAACACCAGACCGGCGACAAAGCCGATCAGGCCGTTGCCCATGTCCCATGCCGGGTAGACCCCCCAACCGGTGAGAAAATCGCCCAGGATGTTGCCCACCGCGCCGGTGAAAAACCCCACCACCGGGCCAAAGACGTAGCCGAAGAAAACGGGAATGACAATCGAAGGGCGCAACGCCACCTGACTGACCGAGGGCATGGGAATGGTGTTGAAGATGTAGTTAAGCACGCCATAGAGCGCCGCGCCGATGCCCATGTAGACGACCTCGCGCGTGCCGACCGTCCATGCTTCGTTTTTCTGCGTCGCCAGGTAGACCCCAAAAACGATGAGAATGCCGATGGCCGTGAAGACGATGGGATAAATGCCACGGATCCGCTCACCTCCCGTGAACACGCTGGCCAGGATCATCAGCACCACGAAAACGCCTAACACCGCCAGCCACCACGTAGTCTTTTTCCCTGAAGCACCCATGAGTCCCTCCTGAAACTGAATGTTGAAATGACTAACCAAATGAAACGGCCTTGCCAGGAAGCCCCCGCGAATCTCGGCCAACGCCGCGAAGCGCCGGCACGTCAAACCCGCCGCCACCTCCCAGTTCAACGCTCACGCCCGGCAATTGAATTTTCCTTACGGCACGCACCTCCTTGACGACCCTCAAGCCATCTCCCAACCGGGGGGCATCACGGCCGTGTCCCCGGTGACCGCGCCGTCAGACGCGGCGATCCGACCCGCCAAGACAGGCCCGCGCGGCAGGCAATGCGCCAGCGCCTCGGCGGACATAAACCGCCCGGTCTGAGGCAAATACTCCAGGTTAAGCGCCAGCAACGAGGTCGGCACGAGCCGACAGCGTTTGAGGAGCTCCACATCGCACAAGACATCGGCGGGGGCACCTTCGCCGGCGACCGCGCCGTCACGCAACAACACGACGCGGTTGGCGTAGGTAATCGCCAGGTCCAGGTCGTGCGTGATGAAAAGCACCGCCTCGAAGCCCGGCATCTGCAAAATCGCGTCCATGAAGGCGCGGTAGTTCCAGTAGTCCTGCCCGGCAGTTGGCTCATCCATCACCAGAATCTTGGAATACATCGCCAGGATCGCCGCGATGCTCACGCGCTTTTGCTGTCCAAAAGAAAGCGCCAGCGGCGGGTAATCCTCCAGGCCCTGCAGGTGCACGGTCTCCAACGCCCGCTGAATGCCTTGGGCGACCTTTTCCTCGTCGTAGTGCAGGTTCCTGGGGCCGAAGGCCAGTTCCTCCCGCACCGTCGCCGCAAAGAGCATGTGGCTGGGGCTTTGAAACACGTACCCCAACGTGTGCGCGATCTGCGCGACACTCAGCTCGCGCGTGTCGCGTCCCTCGATCCACACGCGCCCGCGACGCGGTTTGAGCAGGCCGATGGCGTGCTTCACGAGGGTGGTCTTCCCCGCGCCGTTGGGGCCCAGCACCGCCACGATGTCCCCGCGTCGGATGGTGAAATTCACCCCCTGGATCACCTCCGGGCCGCCCTCCTCGTAGGAAAAGGCGACATCCTCAAACACCACCAAAGGTTCGCGTCCGTCGGGCTTCACCGCCGGGGTGAAAGTCGGCGGGGGATCCGCCTGCGCGCGCTGCAGGATGAGGGGCGCCGGCAGCTTCACCTGATGGTAGTCTACCGCTGCCGTCATCCCCTCTACCGG
>JAAZNO010000167.1 GCA_012798275.1 Chloroflexota bacterium | reverse complement strand
GCGGCAGGCGGACGTGCGAGCTTTTTACGACACCCCGGATCCACAGACCGCGTGGACGATTCTACAGCGGTATAAAGCCGCCTATGTGGTGTTGACGCCCTACGAACGGCTGCTCATGGCTCCAGAGGGCCTGGCGAAGTTCGACACGCTGGTCGCATGGGGATGGCTTGAGGTCGTCTACGATCACGACGGCGCGCGCTTGTACAGAGTGGTGAGGTAGGATCGCGTCAGTCCTGCCGCTAATTGCCTGATGGTTGCGCTGTTATTTGCATCACGCCCTGGAGTTGCCAGCCGCTTTCGTGCCCTCTGGCCTCGATGACGATGGAGGACCCCAGCGGGAGTGTGTCGAACAGCATGATCTCCTGCGCGTAGTCCCCGTTTTCCGTTGCCTGGGCGCCATAGAGATACGAGACTTCGGCAATCCGCACCACAACCATGATGGGTTCTTCGGGCTGAAAGCCGTCGCCGTGAATCGAGATGGTCTCGCCGGGTTTGGCGACCGCGGGGGTGATGAGCAACGACGACATCGCCGACATCGCCGACATGGAAGGTGTCACCTTCTCGGCGGGCGTCGGCGTGACTTCGGCGCCCAGGGGGACGGCGGCCACGGCTGTGGGGGGCGTCTGATCTGGCGCACAGCCGCTGAGCGCCAGGCCCATCAGGCCAATGATCCATGCGATTCGACGTTGCAAGGACCGGAGATTGAACGTTGTGCCCTGTTTGCTCATTGCAGTTGCCTCGTCATCACCGTGTACAGGGTGAGATTTCCTTCGCGTCCATCGGCGGTATAGCGGTCCACAATCTTCAGACCGGCGTCCGACGCCAAAAGTTCCGTTTCCTCCGCGCCGAGGTGATGCACGTAGCGCAGTCCCCATCCCTCCCGCCGCCAGTCGAGCAGGCAGTCGCCCGGTTCGACGTCCGCCTCACTCAGGCCGAGGCTCTCCCAGGGCTGCAGGCGGACGCGAAAGCGCTCGACGTTCAAGAATTGCCAGTTCGCCATGAGGATCCGTCCGGTCGGGGTCAGCAGTGCGGCCGCCTGTCGGAGCACGCGCAGGCGGTGATTATATCCCGGAATGTGATGCAGCACCGCTCGCGCAAGGATAACGTCATAGGGTGGGTCGAGCTGCGCTGGCCAGTCGTCGGCCATGAGATCGGCGACGATGAAGCGCGCCGACGCCGGTGAAGGTTCCGCTGCCGCGCGGGCTATCAGCGGCGCCGAAAAATCGAGCCCGACATAGTCGCACCCAGGCGGAAGCCGTCGCACAAAGCGTCCCTGGGCACACCCGAGCTCCAGCACCCGGCTGCCCGGCGCAATTCCCGCAAGCGCCCGTTCCATGCCCGGTTCGTTGCCGCCGCGGGAGTCGGCAAAACTCTCTGCAAAGCGGTCGTAGAAATTATGATTCAAATCGTTGAGCTGTTTTATGACTTTATATTGCATGTAAGTATTATATGCGAGAAGCGCGCAATTGAAAAGGGCGCATCCCAGACCCTGGAAGAATGCCGCGGAAGAATGCCGCGTTTGAGTTATAATAAGCCCCATGGTAAAAGGTGGCGTCCCCCCAAAACTGGATCTGGCGTCCCCCGAAGAGCGGGAGCGCGTGCTTCACATCCTCCATGCGATTGCGGCCTTGCCGCAAGACGCGGAGGACTACTCCAACATTCTGCGGCGGTATTCCAGCCCAACGGGGACTTATGCCAAGTCCCAATTGCTGGAGGCGTATCGGCAGCTGGTGACCGAGGGGACGTTGCAGCCCCGCGCCGATTTGGAGCGCCGACTGCGCGGCCGCCCGGTGCGGACGATCTCCGGCGTGGCGCCGGTCGCCGTGCTCACCGAGCCTTTTCCCTGTCCCGGAAAGTGCATCTTCTGCCCGGCGCAGCAAGAAGCGCCGAAGAGCTACCTTGATGGTGAGCCTGGCGTGCTGCGTGCCCTCCAATACGGCTACGATCCGTACGCTCAGACCGCCGGGCGGATTCAGGCGCTCACCGCCATCGGGCATCCCGTGGACAAGGTAGAATTGTTGATCCTCGGCGGGACCTGGTCGTGTTATCCCCCGGAATATCAGGAATGGTTCCTCCGCCGCTGTTTCGACGCGCTGAACACGACGGAATCCGCGACGCTGCAAGAGGCGTTGTCGCGCAACGAGGAGGCGCCGCACCGCAATGTGGGACTGGTCATCGAGACCCGGCCGGATTTCATTACCCCGGCGGCGCTGTTGACGCTGCGTCAAAGCGGCGTGACCAAGGTGCAACTCGGCGCGCAGAGCCTCGACGATCGCGTGCTGGCGCTCAATCAGCGGGGACATACCCTCGCGCAGACGCAGCGCGCGGTCAGCTTGTTGCGCCTGGCGGGCTTCAAGATCGTGCTACACTGGATGCCCAATCTCTATGGCGCGACCGTCGAATCCGACCTCGCCGATTTCGCGCGCCTGTGGGATGACCCGGCGCTGCGCCCTGATGAGCTCAAAATCTATCCGACGGCGCTCATCGAGGGCACGGCGCTTTACGAGCTGTGGAAAACGGGCGAGTACGCTCCCTATCCGGAAGCGGAGCTGATTGAGCTGCTGGTGCAGTGCAAGGCGCTGACGCCGCCTTACTGTCGCATCAACCGCCTGATGCGCGACATTCCAGCCTCGTACATCGTGGCGGGAACGCGCAAGAGCAATTTGCGGCAAGTGGTCCAACAGGCAATGGAAGCGCGCGGTCTGCGCTGCGAGTGCATCCGCTGCCGCGAGGTGCGGGCCGGCGGGGAAAAGAGCCACGGCGCCGAGGTGCCTGGCGGCTGGGAGGAGGAATCGGCCGCCGCGCTGCGGATCGAGGACGTGACATACGCCACGGACGCCACCGAGGAGCATTTCCTGCAGGCGCTGACCCCCGAAGAACGCCTGGCGGGATTCCTGCGGCTCTCGTTGCCCCACGCTTCGCGTGTGGAGATCCCCATCCCGGAGATCCGCGACGCGGCCATGATCCGTGAGGTTCACGTGTACGGACCGGCGCAGGAATTGGGGCGCCGGGGGCCGGGGGAACAACACCGCGGGCTGGGAACGCGGCTCCTGGAGTTGGCTGCGGACCTGGCGCGTCAGGCTGGGTTCCGCGAGCTG
>JAAZNO010000166.1 GCA_012798275.1 Chloroflexota bacterium | reverse complement strand
TCACGGATCATTCGGGTAGCGGTGGTAGACGACCATCCCTTCTTCCGTCAGGGCGTCTGTGATGTCTTATTAGCCGAGGATGACATCGAAGTGGTCGCTGAGGCGGCCGACGGGCAGGAAGCGCTGGAACTCATTCCCAAGGTCGCCCCGGACGTCACCTTGATGGACGTGAACCTGCCCTCCCTGAATGGTCTGCGCGTCACGCAGCAGCTCAAGAATGCCTACCCGCAGCTCAACTTCATCATCCTTACCGCCTACGACGACGAGGAGCAGATCTACCACGCCATTCGCATCGGCGCGTCGGCTTATTTTTCCAAAGACGTCAATCCGGTGCAGCTGATCGAGACCGTGCGCCTCGTGGCCGAGGGCTATTACGTGATCGGTGGGAAACAAATGACTGCAGGAGAAGCGGAGCAATGGCTGTTGACGGGATACCGGCGCTACGGCGTCACCCCCGACGACGAGGCCTTCACGCCGTTGACGACCCGCGAGATGCAGATCCTCGAGCTGATCATCGAAGGGCTTAGCAACAAGGAGATTTCTTATCGGTTAGGCATCAGCCAGCAGACTGTCAAAAACCACGTCACTTCGATCCTATCCAAACTAAATCTTTCTGACCGCACGCAGGCGGCGATCTATGCCCTGCGGCGCGGTTGGGTGCGGTTGTGAAGCTTTCTCGCCGCATCCACGCCAGGCATCCATCATCGGGAGGTTGAGAATGGTTGCTAATCCATGGGAACAGTTTCTGGAAACCTGTCACCGGGGCTATGACAAGGTCCAACAGGAGCTCAAAGAAGTAGACATGCTGATCCAGCAGACATCCACGGAGGTGGACCGCCTGGTGCAGCACAACGCGCGCGCCGCCGCCCGAGTACGGCAGGTCGAGGCACAGTTTGAGACCGTGCCCCGTGAGGACATCAAAACGGCCTATTCGACCATGCTGGAAAACCAGCAGCGGCTGTTTACCATGCGCGGGCAGCTGGAAAAACTGCAAAGCGACCAGAAAAACCTCACCCGCCTCGTGGAGCTCTACAAGCACGTGTTGGAACAGACCGAACCGGCCACCGAGACGCCGGGAGCCCCTGCCGATGTTCCCAAATCCCCTCAGGCCATCGTCACCAGCATTATCGAGGCCCAAGAACGGGAACGCCAGCGACTTTCACGGCAGATGCACGACGGTCCCGCGCAGTCGCTGACCAACCTGGTGTTGCAGGCCGAGATCTGCGAACGCTACTTCGACCGCAGCCCCGAACGCGCTCGAGCGGAGCTGGCGGAGCTCAAGAAAAATGTCGTCAGCACCTTCCAAAAAGTCAAGGGCTTTATCTTCGACCTGCGCCCGATGATGCTGGATGATCTCGGACTCATGCCCACTCTCAAGCGCTATGTGGAAGAGCTGAAGGATAGCGGCTACCCCGGGGTCACCTTGACCCTCACCGGCAAGGAACGGCGCCTGGTCAGCTACAAAGAAGTCGCCATCTTCCGTCTGATTCAAGAGCTGGTCAACATCGGGCGGGAGCACGGACGCGCCACGAGCATCAAAATCACCATGGACCTGGGCGAAAGCCAGGCGCGGATTGGCATTGAAGACAACGGCAGCGGCTTCGAGCTGGATGAAGCCCTGACCTCTCCCAACGCCGTGCGCCTGGGACTGCTGCCGTTGCGCGAACGGGTGGAAATGCTGGGAGGCGAGATCACCTTCAGCAGCAGCATTGGACAGGGCATGCGCACGACGTGCACCCTGCCCATCGAGCCGGCCTGAAAGGCTCCGCTGGCGGCTATTGACATCAGATTAAGCCGTGCTACACTGAAGTTATGCTGATCTAACTTTGCAGCAAAACAGCGGCGAGTCGTAAAGTCGGCGCATTGACGTCACTTGCAACGCACCTGCGGCTACTCAAATTCTCAAATTTGAATTGATGAGGAGGTTCCTGAACATGCGCACTAACCGAACTGTGATCCTTGTCCTGATGCTGTTATTGTTAGTCGTCGCAGCTGGCGCCTATTTCTTGATGCGCCCCCGTAATGCTCAGACCCCCACAGGCGAGGTAACCGTTACGGAACCACCTTATCAAGAGACGATTGAAATCGTCGTAGCCGCGCAGAACATTCCCCGTGGGGAGCGGCTCAGCGTCGAGAATCTGGCCGTGGTCCTGCAACCCTGGCCCAAGGATGCCCTGCCCCTCGAATACTTCGATTCTCTGGAGCAGGTGGATCAGAAATTTGCGCGCATGGACATTCCACGGGGGATGCCGATCACCCCAGGGATGTTGGGACAACCCGGCGGCATGCTTTCGGTAGAAGGCTCAGCTGCCGCGTTATTCGAAAGCGGGCGCGTGGCGTATACTATCCCCATGGACGCCCAGGGCGCGGTTGCCTGGGCGCCCATGCCCGGCGATCGGGTGCACGTCCTCGCAACGATTCAGCTCATCAACATAGACCCCGACTTCCAGAGCCCGCTGCCCAACAAATTCCTCTCGCTGCCCGCCACAACAGAGGAACAGCAGCTGAGCGGCGATTATGGACGCTTTGAAACGCTTCCCAATGGGCAGGATGCGCTCGTCTACCAATCCGGTTCCGCTATTCCCAATCTGGTCGTGCAAATGACCGTGCAAAACGCCATCGTCTGGCGCATCGGCGTCTGGAATGAGACGGCAGCGCCCGTGACCCCTGCTTCCGCTCAACAGGAGCAATCAACCGGCCTTCTCGGCACAACGCAGCAGACAGAAGCCACCCCCGTGGCGACCCCACTCATGCGAAGCGATATCGAACCGGTGACCCTGCTGGTCTATCCCCAGGACGCCCTGGTGCTCAAATACCTGTCGGAAATGGGCGCTGACCTGGATCTGGTCCTGTGTTCTGCTGCCGACAGTGGTCCGGTCATCACCGAGCCGGTGTGGCTGCGGTATGTCCTCGACAAATACCAGATTTCCGATCAGCCTTCCGATCTGCCTGTCGCCGCGACGCCCGTGCACCCCCCTTTAACGCTGCCCACCGTGGCGCCTACGGCGCCCGCCAACTAATTCAGCCATGATGAGGGAGGGTTGAGAACTGGTGGCCGGTGAGAAGATTCGGGTCATGATCGTGGATGATGTCGCGGAAACGCGCGAGCAGCTGCGCAAGCTGCTCTCGTTCGACGCCGACATTCAAGTCGTCGCCATGGTGGGCAGCGGCGAGGAAGCCATCAAAACCGCCATA
>JAAZNO010000165.1 GCA_012798275.1 Chloroflexota bacterium | reverse complement strand
GGGCCGATTTCACGTTATGTGGCTGCCCCCAGCCAGGTCCTCATTGCGCGAGAAGCGCTTCCCCATACCACCATCCCCGAACGTGTGCGTCTGGAAGTCATCACTTACACGGTACAATCTGGCGATACCATTTTTGGCATCGCGGCGGATTTCGGCCTGTCTCCCTACACCATCGTTTGGTCCAACATGGAGACTTTGCAGGGCGCGCCGTGGCATATTCAACCAGGGTTGACGTTGT
Source organism: Chloroflexota bacterium (assembly GCA_012798275.1). Taxonomy (GTDB): domain Bacteria; phylum Chloroflexota; class Anaerolineae; order B4-G1; family SLSP01; genus JAAZNO01. Next base: position 5,305 of record JAAZNO010000165.1, on the reverse strand, counting down.
TCATCCCTCCTGTGGATGGCGCTTATCATACCGTGGCGGAAGGGGAAACGGTCGAGGTCATCGCCGAAGCTTATGAGGTCGAGCCGGCGGCGTTGTTTAACATGTGGAATTCCCTCAAGCCCGGGGAAGCCTTGTGGGAAGGCCAGCTGTTGGTCATCCCTAACGGCACGGGCGATGATTTCGATTGGGAACCCCCGCCGGCCGTGACGACGGTGGTCGCCGGGCGGGCAATCCCGCAGGCGACCAGCTATAACGGCAGCGTCACCGCTGCCATGACTGGGGCGACAGGTTATTTTGGCCTGCCCACGGGTTCCTATGCGGTTTCTGGCTGGACTTTTGCCGATCCACGCAATCCGGGACACATCGGGCTGGATTACCGTTGTCGTTTGGGCGACTACATCTACGCTTCGGATAACGGCATGGTCATTTTCTCCGGCTGGAGCGGCGGGTATGGGCTGTTGGTGCGGGTGGATCATGGCAATGGCTTTGAGACGCGCTACGCCCATTTCGATTCGATTTGGGTCACAGCCGGGCAATTGGTGACTCAGGGTCAGGTGTTAGGGCAGTGTGGAACGACCGGATGGTCTACTGGCCCCCACCTCCACTATGAAATTCGCTTTGGCGGCGTACCTCAAGATCCCAAGATCTACGAACCCTGATGCCTGAAACGAAATCAAACCGGCGCGTGAAGCAAGCTCAACGCTGGCATGGGGGATGGATCACCCATGCGATGGCGGGGGTTGCCGCGTCTGTCTGGCGTTGGAATGCCGACAAAGAAGGGCAGCTGCCGTTGCGGGGTCGGCTCACCTCCCATGTTGGGCTACTGCTCATTGCGCTGCTGGTGGTGTGGGGCGGGATGCGAGCCGGCGACGCGATCAGCGTGGCCTCGACGGTGGTGGCGCAACCTCCCGCAGAGCCGGCAGCGAGCGCTACGCTGGGAGCCGCGACGAGCAACGTGATGCGCGCTTATTCCCGCGCGGCCTCCCAAACCCGCGTCATGCGTCAGGCGACGTATCACACCGCCATCCCCGAACGGCCCCGTCTGGATATCATCACCTATCAAGTGCAGGTTGGAGACAACACCCAGTCTATTGCCGCGGCGTTCGGCCTGCAGCCGACGACGATCATTTGGTCGAATCCCGAGCTGGAGAAGGCGCCGGACCTGCTGAAGGTGGGGCAGAATCTGATCATCCTGCCGGTGGATGGGGTTTATCACACCGTTGTGGAAGGCGATACGCTGGACTCTATCGCCGAAAAGTACAAGGTCGCCGCGGCGGATATTGTCCATTGCCCCTTCAATAAATTGTCTGCCAGCTCCTCTTTGCCGGTGGGCAGCAAATTGATCGTGCCCAATGGGACCAAGCCCTATGAAGTTCGTAAGGTCACCACGTATGGCGGGCCGGCGCCGACCAATGTCTCATCCGCCGGGGATTTCATGTGGCCTGCCAGCGGGTACATCAGCCAGGGGTACTGGTACATGCATCGCGCCGTTGACATTGCCAACGCCGTCGGCGTTGCCATTCGGGCCGCGGACGGCGGGTATGTGACTTTTACCGGCTGGACGGATGTCGGTTATGGGTATCTGGTCGTGATTGATCATGGCAACGGCTACCAGACTTATTATGCGCATCTGAGCGATATCTTCGTCACCGAGGGGCAGGTCGTCAGCGGGGGAGAGATCATCGGGGCGATGGGCAGTACCGGCAATTCTACCGGTCCGCATCTGCATTTCGAGATCCGTTACCAGGGATATCCCACTAATCCCCTGATTTTCTTGCCCTGAGCTGGCGCTGAACAGAGGTGAAGCGGGCCGGAGAGCCCGCTTTTTCGTGGGTGAGGGGTGCAGGAATGGAAGTGACTTTGGAGCAGGCCCGCGCTCTGTATGCCGGAGCGGATAGCGTTCACGATTTTGATCACATCCTGCGGGTCTTGGCGCTGGCGGAACGGATTGCGGCAGCGGAAGGGGCCAACCTGGCGGTGGTGCGTGTGGCGACGTTGCTGCATGATTGGGGACGGGCAGAGGCGACTGCCTTGCAGCGCGATCATGCCGCCGAAGCGGCACGCCGTGCGCGTGAACTGCTACAGGGCGCCGATCCGGCCTGGGTAGAGGCGGTGACGCACGCGATTGCGGCCCATCGTTTCCGCAGCGCTCCAGAGCCGCAGACGCTCGAAGCGCAGGTGCTCTTTGACGCCGACAAGTTGGACGCCATCGGTGCGATTGGCGTGGCGCGCGCGTATGCTTACGGTGGCGCGCATCAACAGCGCCTCTGGGCGCCGATCGAGACCGTAGACCTCGCTCGCTGGCACAGGGAGGGGGATGCCTCCGACCAGCACACCCCCGTTCACGAGTTTCTGGTGAAGCTCTCCCGCCTCAAAGACCGCCTGTACACGCGCACGGGCCGCGCCCTGGCGGAAGACCGCCATCGGTATATGGCGGATTTCTTCCAACGGCTCGATGCCGAAGTGCGCGGCGAGAGGTAGCCTACCTAAAGTTCGCGCGTCCGCAGATGCGGATAGAGCAGCACGTCCCGGATGCTGCGATGATTAGTGAAGAGCATCGCCAGGCGATCAATGCCCATGCCAAAGCCACCATTGGGGGGCATGCCGTATTTCATGGCGCGCAGATAGTCCTCGTCCATAGGCTGGGCCTCCTCATCGCCTCCCTCATACGCCCGTCCTTGCTCCAAAAATCGCGCTTCTTGCTCGAAGGGATCGTTAAGCTCGGTGAAGGCGTTAGCTATTTCCATGCCGCCGATGAAGAGTTCGAAGCGCTCCACGTGCGTGGCGTCATCCGGCTTCTGTTTGGCGAGCGGTGACATCGCTACCGGATAGTCGTAGACGAAAAGCGGCTGGATCAGCATCGGTTCGACCTCCGAGAGCAAGCGGTCCACGAGATGACCCCATGACGCGGTGCTGCTGGCGTCGAGCCCGCGTTGGCGCATCACGTCGCGCAGCGCGTCGGCAGTGGGATAGTCCAGGTAGTCAATGCCGACGCCCTCCCGAATCACATCGCGGAGGGATTGGCGGGGCCAGGGCGGCGTCAGATCAATCTCGTGTCCGTGAAAATGCAGCTGGAGGGTGCCCAACACGGTCTGCGCCGTGCTGCTGAGGAGCTCCTCCGCTGTCTCCATGATGCCGAAAAGGTCGGTATAGGCGCAGTAGAATTCCAGCTGGGTGAACTCCGGGTTGTGTTTGTAGGAGACCCCCTCGTTGCGGAAATCTCGCCCAATTTCGTAGACCCGCTCGTACATGCCGACCAGCAGCCGTTTGAGGTAGAGCTCGAAGGAGATCCGCAGGTACAGGTCCTGCTTGAGCTGGTTGTGATGGGTGACGAACGGCCGCGCCGCCGCGCCACCATAGATCGGCTGCAACACGGGGGTTTCGACTTCCAGGTAGCCGTGAGCGTCAAGCCAGCGTCGCAGGGCGCTGATCAGGCGTGAACGGATGCGGAAGTCTTCGCGGACGTTGGGGTTGACCGCCAGATCGGCGTAGCGCTGGCGGTAGCGCTCTTCGACGTCCGCAAACGCAGCGAAACGCGCGACCTCGCCGTCCTCCCGTTCATATTCTTTGGGGATGGGTAGCGGGGTGATGGCCTTCGCCAGCATCCGCAGGGCGGCGACTTGCAGGCTGATCTCGCCGCTGCGGGTGCGCATGAGCGTTCCCGAGGCTTCAACGAAATCCCCCAGGTCGAAGCCTTTGAGGAAGAGCTCGTAGGCGTCGCCGAGCTCATTCGCGCGCAAGAAGAGCTGGATCCGGCCTTCTCCGTCTTCGATGTGCGCGAAGGAGACCTTGCCCATGGTGCGGATGCTGATGAGCCGCCCGGCGAGGGTGACCGGTGGGAGCGGCGTCTCCTGCTCTTCGTTCCCGGCAAAAATTTGCAGGGCTTCGGCCGTGCTGTGGGTGCGATGCACGCGCGGCGGATAGACTTCCATGCCAGCAGCGCGCAACCATTCCATTTTGGCGGCCCTTTGGCGTTCCAGTTCGTTGAGTTCCATGAGCTCTCCTTTGAAAATGGCCCCGAATGAACACGAATTTCACGAATCAGATGAGAAATTCCTGGCCCCCGGGGCGGCTACGTCCTCCAACACCGCGCTTCAGCGCGGTGGGCTCGTTGCCGAACCGGTGAGCCGTCGCTGCTCACGACTCACATTTTCATCCTTGGATGATGTGCGCCAGTACATGGCGTCTCCTGCGAAAATGGCCCCGAATGAACACGAGTTTCACGAATCAGATGAGAAATTCCTGGCCCCCGGGGCGGCTACGTCCTCCAACACCGCGCTTCAGCGCGGTGGGCTCGTGTCGAACCGGTGAGCTGTTGCAGCCTCTGCTCATGGGCTATGGTTCACATGATAACTGTTCAGCTACTGACTGAAAAACGCAGAATTTCATGGTGATCGCCGAAGATTGAGAATCAACTTTTGCCCCCTATCCCCTGGCCCCTTCCCCCCCGCATGCGCAGGGGAAGGGGAAACTTTTTTTGTGGGGTTTTGCAGGCGGGCGTAGCCCGCCTGCAAAACCCCCTTATTTTTTCTCCCCCTCCCCAACGGCGCAGGCGCCGTTGGGGAGGGGGCTGGGGGAGGGGCAAAAGCTACCGATTACAAAGGTTCATCCATCGCCGTCGAGCTACTTGACGCCAGGCTGAACAGTTACCGCACATTTTCATGCTTGGATGACGTGTGCCAACACATGGCGTCTCCTTAGAAAATAAACACGGCTGAGAACTATAGGACGCTGATTTTCGCAGACTTACGCAGATTCTTTTCTCATCAGCGTTTATCTGTGTTCAGCCACGTTTGCACTTTCACACGTTATAAGGCGGGCGCATGCGTGAATGCCGTGGCCCCTTCATTTTTCTTCATCCCGAAGATGATCCAGATAGCCCTGGAGGATGATGGCGGCGGCGATGGCGTCTACGGAACGTTTTTCCGACTGGCGCCCCTGCGCCTGGAGCAATTCTTCGGCTTCGACGGTCGTGAGGCGCTCATCCCAGAACGTCACCGGACGTTCGACGGCCTGCCCCAGCGCAGCGCCGTAATCGCGTGTCCACGCGGCGCGTTGCCCCTCGGTCCCATTCATGTTGAATGGCAGCCCGATGACCACGGCGCCGACCTCATGCTGCTGCACGAGTGCGGCGACGTGCGCGAAATCGGCGGCGCGGGAACGGCGCTGAAATACTTCCAGGGGGCGGGCGAGAGTCCCGGTTGCATCGCTGAGCGCGACACCGATGCGACGATCTCCAAGGTCCAGGGCGAGGGTACGCATAGTCTATGGCAAAATGGGAGTCAACCGCAGGTCGTTCAGGGGG
>JAAZNO010000164.1 GCA_012798275.1 Chloroflexota bacterium | reverse complement strand
CTTTCCCCTGCTCAATGCCGCCGAAGCCGGGACGGCGCGGCTCCAGCTCAACTATGGCTGTCCGGCCTTCTGCTCTTTTTGCTTTGAGGGCTATGATCGCAAACCCTATCGGGAGGTCCCCCTGGCAGACGTTCTGGAAGCAGCCCGGCGCCTCAAACGCCAGGGCCACGCCGAGATTGACCTGTACAGCTTCAACTTCAACACCTACAGCGAGATCTTCCCCTTGCTTCTGGAGCTCAACCGGCTCTTCGACCGCGTGAGCTTCAAGAGCCAGCGGGTAGACCTCCTCTACACCACGCCGGGCCTGCTTGCCGCCGAGGTGATGGCCGACAAGCGCAGCTTCACCCTGGGTATCGAAGGCATCAGCGAGCGTCAGCGGGCCTTCCTGCACAAAAGCCTCAGCCTGGAGGCCATCCGCGGCGTGCTCGCGGCCTTGCTGCGGGAGAAGATCCGCGAGATCAAGCTGTTTTACATCCTCACCGGCTACGAGACCGAAGACGACCTCCTCGAGTTCCGCAATTTCGTCAGCGAGCTGCAGGCCTTGCGCCATCGCAGCAACCCCGGCGTGCGGATCATCTTCAGCGTCGGCTTATTGGTGCGGATGCCGTTCACCCCGCTGCGTTACGATCGGCTTTTCCTTGAAGAGGGGCCGTGGCGGCAGATCCTCGGCCCGGTGAAATCGGCGTGCGAGACCCATGGCTTCGAGTTTCGTATGCCCGCCCCATGGGACGAGTTCGCTGTCTCGCAGGTGTTAGCGCTGGGAGGCACCTGGTTGCTGGAGCCGTTGTTGTCCCTGGCAGAACAGGGGCATTGCTATGATTTGACCCTCACGCCGGGATACTGGCAGGCCCTGCAGACGTGGTTGATCGCCCATGGATACTGGACCGCCGACTGGCTGGGCGAGAAGGGCCCGGACGCCGCCTTCCCATTAGACTTTGAACTGTCCACCGTCTCCCCAGAATTCCTCTATCGCCAGTATCAGCAGGCGCGTGCGGCAGTGGACGACGGCTATTGCCTCGGCGCCGCGGATCGCCCCGGTCGCTGCCTGGGGTGCGCCGCCTGCCCCGATTCCGACACGCGCCAGGCCCTGCTCACCCATCGGCTCACTCCGCCCGCTCCCTCCTACTGGAAAGACCTGCCGCAGCTCATGGAGACCCGGCGGCGTTTGAAGCCTCTCTACGTGCGGATGCGACTTCCAGATTTCACCTTGTGGACAGAACCGGCATGGCGTGACACCTGGGCTTTGCGGGCCTTGCTCGCGGCGGCGCCGGATTTGCAAGAGCTGCTTCTTGCGGCGCGTGAAGCCCTGTTTACCATCCGCGAGCAGCAGGTGCAATGGGGAGGTGTGGCCGGGGAAACCGTCTTCGCGCTCAAGGCCTGGAATTCTGCAGCCCTGGCGGATAGACTTACCGGGCTTGCCGCGCCGGAGCTCGTGGGACTCGCAGAGGGCTTCGCGCCGGGAACATTTCAGGCTGCGCAGCTGCACCTCATCCTCCCGGAAGCATTTTTCCCCAACGCCGCAACGCACCTGCGGGATTTCTTGCGGGCGGCTTATCTTCCCGCGAACCTGCGTCGCGTGGAGGAGACCCTGCATCTCGAACTCGCGCCCAAAGCCCTCAAGAAGCGTGTAGTGTTGGAAGGGCGCTGCATGTCAGCGGCGGATGCCTCTGAGATCTGGTTGCGCGTCAGTAGCCGCTTCGATCTGCGGGGATTCTTGGGCAGCTTCGGGCATCAGGACCTCTACCGG
>JAAZNO010000163.1 GCA_012798275.1 Chloroflexota bacterium | reverse complement strand
TAGGATTCATGCTGGCAGAACTGGATGGCGAGATCGTGGGCATGTTGGGCTGGCAGGTCGAAAACCTGATCGTGCGCATCACCGATTTCCTGATTACCCCGGCAATGGATCGTGTCATCGCCGGGCGGGCCTTGATCGAGAGCATGGAGGAAGAGGCGAAGGTGCTGCAGGCAGAGGTGGCGATGCTCTTTTTGCCCCCCCGCCCCAGCTCCGATTTGATTGATTTTTGGGAGCTGTTTGGCTACACCGAACGCCCTTTCGACAGCCTTCCCAAGCAATGGCGACAGGCCGCGGCGGAATGGAACCCCAACGCCGCCAACGTGATGATCAAAATGCTGCGCGAGGATATGGTGCGCCGTCCGATTTGAGCGCCGTCGCCCGCACCTCGCCAGAACTGGATGACTCACGGAAAAATACCATCACCTGGTTAATCGAGGGAAAAAACTATGGCGAAAATTAAGACCTTCATCACCGACCATCCACAATGGACCTCGTGGATCGTGCTCTCCATTGGCATGGTGCTGATCCTGATCTGGTCAGCTCGCGACGTAGGCCTGCTGGCAGGACAATGGGCCGCTCTCATCGTCGCTACCATCGCGGTCGCCGGGCTGGCCGTGTGGATCATCGGCTGGGAAGACGAAGAAGACGACGAGGGCAAAGACAAGACTCCCTCCCCGGCGCCGGAACCTCGGAACACGCCGGAGGCCTGAGACCTACGCCCCGCTTCCTCTGCTCGCCGTAGCCCGCCGTCGGTCAGGACGCCGAAGGCGGGCTTTTCTGCGTCGCCCGCTTCGCTTGCACGCCTTTTCAGATGGGCTATAATGCAAACGTTCGATTCCTGGCAAGACGATTGCCGGGACGTGGAGGTTGACGCTTGAGTGAAAATGACATCGAAACGGTCCTTCCGGTCGAGGAGTCCGAGACCGAAACGACGCCCTCATTAAGTCGCGCGTTCGGTATCCGCTCCTGGCTGCAGGACCTGCTGGAAACTTTGCTGCTGGCGGCGATCATCATCCTGGTCATCAACACCTTGACCGGACGCTATCAAGTGCATGGGCAAAGCATGGAGCCAAGTCTTTACGGCAATCAATATCTGATTGCCAGCAAGGTGACCTATTGGCTGCATCCCCCCGAACGGGGTGACATCGTCGTCTTGCGTCCCCCGGCGGGACAGGGAAGCATCCCGTTCATCAAACGGATCATTGGGATACCGGGGGACATCGTCGAGGCCCGCGAGGGCAAAATCTGGGTGAATGGCATCGCGTTGAACGAGCCCTACGTCAGCGCGCCGGTCGCCTACACCAACCGGTGGATGGTGACCGATGGCATGTACCTGGTGCTGGGCGACAATCGCAACAACTCCAGCGATTCGCACGCCTGGGGCCTGCTGCCGCGGGAAAACATCATCGGGAAAGCCGTCTTTTGCTATTGGCCGCCAGAACACTGGGGACTGATCCCGCACTATAGTTATGAAGAGCTGCGACAAATTCAATAAATACTCGTATTGTGGGAAGTATGAACACGCTACAGACACAGACCCTGAATAAAAGCGCCGTGCCGACGGCGTCCCCCACGCGCGTGCCCGAAGAACCTGCCTCTCTCAAAATGCTGGGGGGGGATCTCCTGGAAACGTTGCTGCTGGCAGCCGTCCTTTTTTTCATTATCAACACCTTCACGGGACGCTATCAAGTGCTGTCGGTCAGCATGGAACCCACCCTCCACGAAGGGCAGTACCTGCTGATCAGCAAGGCCAGCTACTGGTTCCATGAGCCGGAGCGGGGGGACATTCTGGTGGTGAAGCCCCTCAACGGCGACAAAAACAGCATCCCCCTCATCAAACGCCTCATTGGCCTGCCGGGGGATACGGTTGAAGCCCGCGATGGACGCATCTGGATTAACGGCGTCGCCATCAATGAGACGTATGTCAGCGGCCCGCTGGCCTACGCCGACCGCTGGACGCTGGGTCCCGACGAGTACTTCCTGCTGGGTGATAATCGCAACAATTCCAGCGATTCTCACGCCTGGGGCCCCCTTCCCAGGGAGAACATCATTGGCAAGGCCGTGTTTCGCTACTGGCCGTTGGAACTGTTTGGCACGTTCCCGCAGTACGCTTTTGCCGAATTGGAGGCTACCCCATGAAACGAGCGACTCTGGCCCGCATGATTGATCACACGCTGCTCAAACCCGAAGCGACCCCGGCAGAGATTGAACGGCTGTGCGCGGAAGCGGCGGAACACGGTTTCGCCACCGTCTGTGTCAACCCGATCTATGTGGCCCTCGCCGCCAACCTGCTCCACGGCACGCCGGTGGCCGTCTGCACGGTCGCCGGGTTTCCTCTGGGCGCCACTCCCACTCCCGTCAAGCGCTTTGAGGCCCTGCAGGTGCTGGATGACGGCGCTGTCGAAGTGGACATGGTCATCCCCATCGGGCGCCTCAAGGCCGGGCAGCATGACGTCGTGCGCGACGACATCTACGCCCTGGCGCAGCTCTGCCATGAGCAGGGTGCCCTCCTGAAGGTCATCCTGGAAAATGCCCTGCTGACCGACGACGAGAAGGTCAGCGCCTGCCGGCTCGCGGTGGAAGCGGGCGCCGACTTCGTCAAGACCTCAACGGGCTTTGCCAGGAGCGGGGCCACCGTCGCCGATGTGGCGTTGATGCGACAGACCGTGGGTCCTGAGATCGGCGTGAAAGCCGCTGGGGGCATCCGTACCTACGCCGACGCGCTGGCGATGATCGAGGCCGGCGCCAACCGCCTCGGGGCGAGCGCCAGCCTGAAAATCCTGGAAGAAGCGGAGGAGTAATGCGGCATCACTGCCCCCGGTGTTCTTTTGGCCACCTCCGGTCCACCCACAGCACCTACGTGCGGCGCGTGGGCCAGCGCCTCATCACGATTCCCAATTTCACGCTGTGGCGCTGCGATGCGTGTGGCTACGTGCGGTACGACGTGACGGACCTCGCCAGGGTAGACCTGCTGCTGGGCCCCGAAGAAGATGCATGGGATGAGCCAGAAGAAGCCTCTCCCAAGCCCGCGGAGGGGCCGGCTTCGCGGGGGCCGCGTCGCTGGTCTGACTAAAAATTGCACCGACCCGGAGGGGCAGCGAGGCGTTATCCGGTCAGCCCCTTCAATGTCTTCTACGATTTGGCCACTTCGTGGCCCTGTGGGGAATGGCCCCAGGCTCTTTTCAGCGTAGCGACCTCAATCCCAGTCCAAGAGGTGTCCATGGCTCAACCAACGCCCGAAAAAGTGGACCGTAAAGCGCGCTCCCAGCTGACCCCCGTCCCGGCGAAAACGCGCCCTCCCGACGAACGGGTGCGAGATTTCCGCGAGATCCTCATCCTGCACACGCCCGCAGAGGCTCGCGCCGAGGCCTCGCGCTGTCTGCAGTGCGCCAGCGCCCCCTGCCAGCAGGCCTGTCCCCTGCACAACGACATTCCCCAGGCCCTGGGCCTGTTGGCGGAAGGGGATTTCGCCGGCGCGGCAACCGTCTATCGGCAGACAAATCCCCTGCCCGAAGTATGCGGTCGGGTCTGCCCCGAACGGTTCTGCCAGGACGCCTGCACCCTCAAACGGCTGGGCAAGCCCCTGGATACGCGGCGGCTCGAAGCGTTCGTGAGCACCTACGTCCGCGAGACTGCCGGCGTGCCGCTGCCGGAAATCGCGCCGGCGACCGGCACGCGCGTGGCCGTCGTCGGCGCCGGGCCCGCCGGCCTCACCGTCGCCGAGACGCTCACCCGCCTGGGGCATAGGGTCGTGGTCTTCGAACAATACCCTGCCCCCGGCGGCATGATGCTCTATGGCATTCCGCGCTTCAAACTGGGAGCGGAGATCGTGCAGGCCAAAATTGCCTGGTTGCAGGCCCTGGGCATTGAGATCCGCTGCCATGTGACCGTAGGCCGTGACGTGACCCTGCCACAGCTGCTGGCGGAGTATGACGCCGTCTTCCTGGGCACGGGCGCCCAGGAACAATATCGCGCCGATCTCCCCGGCGAGACCCTCGCCGGCATCTACGACGCCACGCAATTCCTCTGCCGCGCCAATCTACCGCCGGAGTTCCTGCCCGAAGCCTGGCAGGCGCCGCTGGACGTCGGGCCACGAGTCCACGTCATTGGCGGGGGGAATACCGCCATTGACTGTATGCGCACGGCGGCCCGCCTGCCGGGCGTCCGCGAGGTCACTTGCTACTATCGCCGCAGTATGCAGGAGATGCCCGCCGAGCCGGAGGAATACCGGCACGCGCTGGAAGAATGGGGCAATTTTGTGTGGCTTGCCTGTCCCGTCGAATTCCTGGGCGACGAGGCGGGACGCTTGCGCGCGATCACCTACCAGCGCATGAAGCTCGGCGATCCCGACGAGAGCGGACGTTGCCGGCCGGAATGCGTGCCGGGGCTGGAAATCACGCTGGAGGTGAATACCGCCGTCCTGGCGCTGGGCTATCGGCCCGCGAAGCAACCCCTGGCAGGACTCACGGAGCTGCGGTTGGGACGCGGGGGCGTGATCGAGGTAGATGCGCCGGAGACCGGGCGGACCAGCGTGCCGCGGCTTTTCGCTGCCGGCGATGTGGTACACGGCGCGCATCTGCTCGCGCCCGCCGTCGCCGATGCGCTCAGCGTGGCACGCGCCATGGATGCCTTCCTCCGCGCTTGACAAAACCAGGGCTTCAGATACAATGTGGCCGCGTTGCCGAGATAGCTCAGTTCGGTAGAGCAGTGGACTGAAAATCCATGTGTCCCCAGTTCAATTCTGGGTCTCGGCACACCCCAGCCCGGTTCAAGCCGGGCTGTTTTTTTTGACGTGTTGACTTGCACCAGTTCAGTTGCAGAGAGCGGATACAGGCGTAAAGAAAAACCTTCTTCTCCCGCACCCCGTAGAAGCGCCTGAGCCTATCACCCCCGGCGTGACATGCGCCCGCAATAGCCCTCCCATTGGGATCTCCACCAATTTCCAGATCTGGGATAAAATGTGTTGACAGCGGCCATACAATTCAGGAGCATCCACCATGCGCAGAACCGCGGTAATCACCGCACGCATCGAGCCAGAGCTCAAAGCTAGCGCCGGGCAAATCTGTGCGCAGCTGGGATTGACCCTCACCCAGGCAATCACGCTCTTCCTGCGCCAGCTCGAACTGCAGCAAGGTCTGCCCTTCGACCTTAAAGTGCCCCCTGCCGCCGCACACACCCCCTCGCCGAAGGCCCCGGACCGGCAAAAACTCGTCGCCAGCGACATCCCAGAAGTAGACCGGGGGTAACTGTTCAGCCCTTGACTAAAAACCAAGATTTTCTGGCGACCGCTGTAAGAGGAAAAATGCTATTGGTTAGCGCGTTCGCCCGCTGAACGCCTGCAGCACATGGAAAGACTGAGGCGGATCAACTATGGAGCTGGTGCTACCACCCGACTTCAAAGAATTCTTACAGTTAGAGAAAAGCATCTTGCGGATGGGCGCGTCGCCAATGTGCATGGTAGTGGT
>JAAZNO010000020.1 GCA_012798275.1 Chloroflexota bacterium | reverse complement strand
CTCTTCCTTGATGCGCGCCTCGTCCTCGCGGTCGCCAGCCCACCAGGCGCGGGCAAAACCCGTCTCCACCGCCTCTTGAAGCTCCGCATACGTGCGCACGTCGTAAATGTGGCTGTCGCGGAAGGCGAGCGCCTTCTGGTAAATCGCCTGCTGAAGGGTCGTCAGCAAGCCGGGCACCGTCATCTCGATCTCCGCCGACGAGAGCAAGGTCTTGCCCTCACGGCCGGGTTGATCGCGGCGAGCGGCCATCACCGTGCCGTTAGTGATGTCGCGCGGTCCGAGCTCCAACCGCAGGGGAACGCCGCGCATCTCCCAATCGTTGAACTTCCAGCCGGCAGAGGCCGTGTCGCGGTCATCCAGATGCACGCGGCAGACGCGCTGTAACCGCTGACGCAGAGCGCGCGCCGCCTCCAGCACCGCCACCCGCTCGGCTTCCTTCCGCCAGATGGGGACAATGACCACCTGAATGGGCGCCAATCGCGGCGGCAACACCAACCCCTGATCATCACCGTGCGCCATCACGATGGCCCCGACCATGCGCGTGCTCAGCCCCCACGAAGTCGTCCAGGCCAATTGCTGGACGTTGTTCTCGTCGAGGAATTTGATGTCGAAGGCCCTGGCGAAGTTCTGCCCCAGGAAATGGCTGGTGCCGGATTGCAGCGCCTTGCCGTCCCTCATCATCGCCTCGATGGTGTAACTGGTCACCGCGCCGGCAAATTTCTCGCTCTCGCTCTTGCGACCGGGGAGCACGGGAATCGCCGCCTCTTTGATAGCGAAATCGGCATACACGCCGAGCATCCGCAGCGTTTCCTCGACGGCCTCCTCTCGCGTGGCGTGCGCCGTGTGCCCCTCTTGCCACAGAAATTCCGCCGTGCGCAGGAACAGGCGCGTCCGCAGTTCCCAACGCACCACATTGGCCCACTGATTGATCAACAACGGCAAATCGCGGTACGACTGCACCCACTTGGAATACATGTAGCCGATAATGGTCTCGGAGGTCGGGCGCACCACCAACGGCTCGGCGAGCTCCTCCCCCCCGCCGTGCGTGACGACCGCCAGCTCCGGCGCGAAACCTTCCACGTGCTCAGCCTCTTTTTCCAGAAAGCTCATGGGGATGAACAAGGGGAAATAGGCGTTGACGTGTCCCGTCTCCTTGAAGCGGCGATCCAGCTCGTCATGGATGTGCTCCCAAAGCGTGTACCCATACGGCTTGATGACCATGCAGCCCCGCACCGGCGAATAATCGGCCAGATCGGCTTTCTGCACGATCTCGTTATACCATTTCGAGAAATCCTCATGCTGTGGCGTCAAAAAATCGGCCATGTCGCACCTCGTCCGTCAGGAATGGGGCCATTATACGCGAAGCTGCGCTTTTGGGAAGGGTACGCGCCTCCACGCTTCCACGTGCTCACGTCAAAACTGGCTGAGCCGTCCGAAGACGATGCCGGCAGCGTGCCACTCGATCAGGCGAAAGGGGTAGACGTTGACCACGTCGGTAGCGGCGTAGCGCGTGTGCCATGCCTGCGGGCCGTAGATATGCTTGTGCCCGTGAAGCAGCAGCCGCGGGCGACAACGGCGCATCAGGGGAAGCAAGGCCTTGAAGCCCAGGTGCGCCGGGTCCGGGCCGTCGTGAATCCCCGCGGGGGGCGCGTGCGTGATCAGGATGTCCAGATAGCGTCCGTAGCGCAGCCGGTTCCACGTCAGGCGCAGGGTCAGCCTGGCGACCCGCAGCGCCATCTCCCGCTGCGTCGCCTGATAGGGCGCCTGGGGCAGATAACGCACGCAACCTTCCAGGCCGGCGAGCAGCAGCCCACTGTGCCGCAAGCGCGCCGTGCGACGATCCAGGTTCTGCAGCCCGGCCGGCTCCACGAGCACCCCCTCGCGGCCCTCTTCGCGGACGTCGTGATTGCCGTGCACGTAGCAGGCCGCGGGCGGATTGAGGGCGGTGACGAGAAAATCGAGATAAGAATAGGGCAGATCCCCGCAGCTCAGCAGCAAGTCCACCGGGCCCACCACTGCTTGGACCCGAGGCTGATACAGGATCCGTGCCGTCGCGTCGCTGACTGCCAGAATCCGCAAGGGCGGTGAAGCCGGGAAAGTCATGTCCCGCCAGCCGGAGGCGTGCGCGGCCCAAAGCGGCGATAGTTCACCGCCAGTTTGTCCACGATCGCCTGCTCCAGGTCTATGCCGGTGAGGTACGCCAGCTGCAAGAGGTAGAGCGCCACGTCCGCCAGCTCCTCCGCCAGCGCCTCGCTCTGCGCCTCCTCACCCCACTGAAAATGCTCCAGGACTTCCGCGGCTTCGAGGGAGAGGGAAATGGCAATGTTGCGCGGCGTCTGGGCAAAAGGACTCTCGGGCTCATACCAGCCCATCGCGGCCACAAAGGCATTCATAGCATCGGTCAGCTCTTTGACATCCATTAGGG
>JAAZNO010000724.1 GCA_012798275.1 Chloroflexota bacterium | reverse complement strand
TGTGTCTGAAACGTTCCCTTTCCCCGCGGTGGGGAAAGGGAAAACAGCAACGAAAGGCCGGCCATGAACCATTATCCACGGGTCTACCTCAAACCTGGACGCGAGGCCTCCATCCAACGGCGACATCCCTGGGTGTTTTCCGGCGGGATCGCGCGGGTCGAAGGACAGCCGGCGCCCGGTGCGCTGGTCGCCCTCCACAGCGCCGAGGGGAAATTCCTCGCCTGGGGACATTACAGCGCCGCCTCGCAGATCCGCGTGCGGCTGCTCTCCTGGGACCCGGCCGAGGATCCCGACGCCCCAGAGTTCTGGCAGACGCGGCTCAAGCACGCCATCGAAGCGCGCGCGCCGTTGCTCGCGGACGGCCGCACGACGGCCTGTCGGCTGGTCAACGCGGAATCGGACGGCCTGCCGGGCCTCATCGTGGACCGCTACGGCGACGTCCTGGTGCTCCAAGCCCTCACGGCCGGCATCGAGGCGCGGCGAGCTCTGCTGGGCGAGCTGCTCGTGCAGGCGCTCCACCCTCAGACAATCTATGAACGCAGCGACGCGGACGTGCGGCAACGTGAGGACCTCCCCTCGCGGATCGGAATCCTCTATGGCGCGGAACCGCCAGAGACGCTGGAAATTCTGGAAAACGGCCAGCGCTTTCGGGTTGATGTGCGTCGCGGGCACAAGACCGGCTTCTATCTTGATCAACGGGACAACCGGCGACTGCTCGGCGAACGGATCGCGGCCCTCGCGCGGGCAGGACGGCTCCTCGACATGCTCAACGTCTTTTCCTACACGGGCGGCTTTGCCGTTTACGCGCTGGCTTACGGCGGCGATGCCGTGCGCAGCATCACCAATGTGGATGTCTCCAACGACGCCCTGCAAATGGGACGCGCCAATCTGGCGCAAAACGGTCTCAAGGCGGAGCAGGTGACCGACATCAGCGGCGATGCGTTCCAGGTACTGCGGACGCTGCGCCAGCAAGGCCGCTCCTTCGATGTGATCGTGCTCGACCCGCCCAAATTCGCCTTCACGCAGAAAGACGTCCAGAAAGCCGCGCGCGGCTACAAGGACATTAACTTGCAGGCGCTACATCTGCTGCGCGCCGGCGGCTATCTGTTCACCTTCTCATGCTCCGGGGCGATCTCGGCGGATTTGTTGCAGAAGATCGTCTTCGGCGCCACCCTCGATGCCGGACGGGACGTGCAACTTGTCGGCTGGATGACGCAGGCCGAGGATCATCCGGTAGCGCTGACCTTCCCGGAAGGCGCCTATCTGAAAGGATTGCTCTGCTATGTGGCCGCCTAGCTCCAGCCCCCATGTGCGACGCCTCGGCGTACGGGCCGTCGGCTTGCTGATGGCGCTGGCCCTGCTGTTGCCCGTTTCCACGGCGACCTCCGCGCGCAGCCGGGCCGACGCCCCCACCCTCGACATCACGCTGCCCTGGGAGGGCACGGTGCGCTTCCCCGGTTGGACCGAGGTGCAGGTGACCCTCACCGCCGCAGAGACCCCCTGGAGCGGCGAATTGCGCCTCGAGGACCGCGGACAGAAGCTCACCTATCGGCAGGCGCTCACTCTTCCCGCCGGTGGCCGGCAATTCCTCCGCCTGCCACTCTACATCCCCGAATTCAGTCACTACACCCTGACGCTGGTCGAGCAGGGGACAACGCCCGCCTCCGGCCAACCACTGCCCTTGCATGCGTTGGACGCGCAGGCGCGGTTTTGCGTCGCCGTGGATCCCCTGGGCCGCCTGGCGCCGGGAACAATCAATGGCTGTCAGAGCAGTTTGCTGCTCGCCGATCTGGGGACATTGCCAGAAACCGCGATGGCATGGGATAGCGTGGACGTGTTGATCCTGCACGAGGTTGCGACAAGCGCGCTCACCGCGGCGCAACAGGAAGCGCTCTGGGCCTGGGTCAACCTGGGCGGGCACCTGACTGTCGT
>JAAZNO010000162.1 GCA_012798275.1 Chloroflexota bacterium | reverse complement strand
CCATAGGCGAGGCTGTCGGCCGGCACGTCGTGCGTGACGACGGAGCCCGCGCCGGTTTTGGCGCCCGCGCCGATTTCGACCGGCGCGACGAGCAGCGTATCCGACCCGATGAAGGCGCCTGCGCCGATGTGCGTCGGATGCTTGTGCTGTCCATCGAAGTTGCAGGTGATGGTGCCCGCGCCGATGTTGGCATCAGCACCGACGGTGGCGTCGCCCAGGTAGCTGAAGTGCCCCATTTTGGCGCCGGGCCCCAGTGTGCTGTTCTTCATCTCGCCGAAGTTGCCCATGTGCGCGCCGCGACACAGTCTCGCCCCCTTGCGCAGATGTCCAAAGGGGCCGATGTTGCTTTCCTCTTCCATCACGGCCTCTTCCAGCACCGAGGCGGTGACACGGCAACGGTCGCCGATGGTGCACTCCTCGAGGATGCTGTTGGGGCCGATCTCACAGCCGGCGCCGATGGTAGTCTGGCCTCGCAGATGGGTGTTGGGCAGGATCACGGTGTCGCGCCCAATGACGACGGCGCTGTCGAGGTAGCAGGTCTCCGGATCCTGGAAGGTCACGCCCTCCAGCATCCAGTGCTCGTTGATGCGGCGTTGCAAGGTCTTGGCGGCGAGCGCGAGTTCCACGCGGGTGTTGATCCCCAGCACTTCCAGAGGGTCTGCGGCGCGCAAGCTCTCGACGGGTAGCCCCTCCGCTACCGCCATGCCGATCAGGTCGGTGAGGTACTGCTCGCCTTTGCGGGGGCTTGGCCGCAGCTGCGGCAAATGGGTCCACAGGAAACCCGCCTCGAAGGTGTAGATGCCGACATTGAGCTCACGGAGGGCGGCGATTTCCGGGGTGGCTTCGGCCTGCTCGACGATGGCCTGAATGCGTCCTTCGGCGTCGCGGACGATGCGCCCAAAGCCTTGCGGGTCGTCGCGGACGACAGTCATCATGGTGACGGCGGCACCGCTTGCCAGATGGCGATCCCGCAGCGCGCGGAGCGTTTCGACGCGCAGCAGGGGCATATCTCCGTAGAGCACCAGCACGTTGGCGGCGCGGCCTTCGAGGAGGGCGCGGGCCTGCATCACGGCGTGACCTGTGCCGAGGCGGTCGGCCTGCACCACTAACCGGGCGCGCTCGCCGACCCAGGCGCCGATTTCGGCCTCGGTTTCCGGACCGACAACGAGGAGCGGTGTAGCCTCGGTCAGCGCGGTCGCGAGCTCCAGGGAATATTCCAGGAGCGGCTTGCCGGCCAGGGGATGGAGCACCTTGGGGATAGCAGACTTGAAGCGGGTGCTCAAGCCCGCCGCCAGGATCACAACGGCAAGGGAGTCAGGGGTCATTGCAGCAGCTCCTTCTTCGAGAATGGTTCGCGGCGATCGCCGGAGGGAGGCCGGGAGAGGCCCCCGGCTTGTGCCCGGACGGGAGAATGGACGCACGGCAGGTTCCGCCTGGAAATTCCTCTTGAGGAGCGCCGCGCCAGAACCGGACCTGTCTGGGGCATCACGCGGGGAGAGCGAAACAAAACAAGACCCTCCTGCCAGCGACGGCTGGCGTCTTCCGGTCTTGTGGGAGGTATGGGTGACTCGCTCATATCACGTCAGAATTAACCTCATTTCAATTATAGCATACTGAAAGAGAAGTGCAATCTTTGGGCGGTTTTTTTGATTGCTCGACATGTACTTTCAGGTATAATGGCCTGATGTTGTCACCATAAACCTGAGCCTTACGATGAGGGGAAAGGGAACGGATGCGCTGGAATCACGGACAGATTGCAGGGGGACTGTTGTTCCTGGCGGGTGCGGTGTTGTTGACGCTGGCGCTGCTCTCGCCGCGCGCGCCGGTGTCCCCTGCTGCGCTGCCGACGGCGACGCTGGCCCCCTTTCCTACCCGCACACCTGAGCCGTTGATCCCGACGGCGACTTCGCCGGCGGCGACTGTCACCTCACAGCCGGCGACGGTGACTCTGCCGGCGGCGACTGTCACCTCACAGCCGGCGACGGTGACTCTGCCGGCGGCGACGGTGACTCTGCCGGCGGCGACGGTGACTCTGCCGGCGGCGACGGTGACTCTGCCGGCGGCGACTGTCACCTCACAGCCGGCGACGGTGACTTCTCCGGCGACGACCGTCACGCCGCAGCCGGCGACGGTCACGCCCCTGGCCGCGACCGTGACGGCGTCCCCCGGCGCGTTCGACTTTCCAGAAGGCGAGCTGTGGCGTCTGGGAGTGTCCGTGCCCCTGAATGCACCCTCCGCTTACAACCTGGCCGCGCTGCGCGTCGGTTGGGTGATGAATTGGAAGGCGTATGTCGCGCCGCCCGTCCCGGCGGGGGTCGCTTTTGTCCAGACGGTGCGGTTCAAGGACGGTGTGCTCAGTCCACCCGCTGAGACGTTGACGGCCATCGCGGCGGCCAATCCCGGCGCGAGCTGGCTCATCAGCAACGAGGCGGACGTCCGCTGGCAGGATAACGTCACGCCGGAGGTTTATGCCCGGCTGTATCACGAGGCCTACACGGCGATCAAGGCGGGCGACCCCGGCGCGAGGGTCGCTGCGGGCGGCATCGCGCAGCCGACGCCGCTGCGGCTGCGGTACCTGGACTTGATGCTGGAGAGCTACGCACAGGCGTATGGCGCGGCGCTGCCAGCGCAGGCCTGGCACATCCATAACTACATGCTGCGGGAGGAGCGCGACTCGTGGGGCGTGGACATCCCGCCGGGGCTGCCGGAGGCGACGGGCGTGCTCTATGAGATTGACGATTCCGGCAATCTGGAGGCGTTTCGCGCGCAGATTTGGGCGTTCCGCCGCTGGATGACGGAGCGCGGTTACGGCGGACAGCCCCTGCTCGTGTCGGAGTTCGGGATTCCCATGCCGGAGGATTATGGGTTTCCGCCGGAGCGGGTGCAGACATTTCTGCGCGAGACGTGGCGCTTTTTCCTGACGGCGACGGATGCTGCGCTGGGCGCGCCGGCGGATGGCGGACGCCTGGTGCAGAGGTGGTGCTGGTACAGCCTGGCGGATCCCGTGTACGCGACGGGAAATCTGGTGACCCTCGATTCCCTGGAGTGGACGCCTTTGGGCCGGGCATGGGTAGCGCAGGTCGAGTGAGCGGGCGATGGCGATGCAGAAGACGTGGCGGGTGAATCTGGGACGCGGCTTGTTGGGGATCGCCGTGGGGGCGTTGTGTCTGTGGCTTTCCCTGCGGGGGCTAGAGCTGGCGGACGTGGGGGCGGCGCTGCTCCAGGCGCGTCCTCCCTGGCTGATCGCGGCGCTGGCGTCTGTGGTGGCCGTGGCGTTCATCAAAGCGGCGCGCTGGTGGTTCCTCTACCCGCCGTCTTTTCGTCCCCCCTCCTGGCTGACCACTTTCCCCGTGCTGATGACAGCGCAGATGTTGAATGTGCTGGTGCCCCTGCGTCTGGGGGAAATCGCCCGTGTGGGCCTCATGCTGCAGGAAAATACCTCCGTCGGCTCCACGCTGAGCACGATCGTGGTGGAAAAGTCACTCGATCTCCTCGCTGTGGGAGTTCTGATCGCCTTGATTGTGCCCACCGCGATGTTGCCGGACTGGTTCCCGCTCTCTTCGGGGATGAGCATGGGCCTGAGCGGCGTGGCGTTGCTCGGCGTGCTGCTGGCGATCTGGCTTGGGCGCGACTGGCTCAAGCGCCTGGCCGGGCGCGTCCTCAGTTTCCGGGGCTGGCTACCGGAACGCTGGCAGGCGCGGCTGCTGCGGCTGGTCCATGAGATTCTCGACGGCCTGGGCGCGTTGACCAACCTTCGCGGCGCTTTGCCGGTGGTGGGATTGACGGCGGCCAGCTGGCTGGCTTCCATCTCGACGATGGCGGCGATGCTGGCGGCCTTTGGGCTGCCGGTGCAGTGGCACGTGGCGCTGGTCCTCTCGCTGACGATTTACCTGAGCAACCTGATTCCCACGCCGCCGGCGCTTGTGGGGGTGATCGGCGCCATCACGGTGATGACGCTGCGCTGGTTTGGAATCGTGCGCGTCGAGGCCGCGGCGCTGGGAATGGCGCTGAACGTAGTGTTGATCGGTCCGCTCGTGATCATGGGAGGCTGGGCCACCTTGCAGCGTTTTGCGCAGCTGACGCGGGGCAATCTCAAGGAGCGCTGGGCATGGAGCCTGGGCTTGAAAAAGCACCCGCAACCGTAGCGCCCGCTGTCCCATCGGGCTGGACGCCGATCCAGGCGGAAGAAGGGCGCTTCTTCGATCAGCATTGGCTGGAGCTATTCGCCGCCGGGCGGATTCCGCTGCGGATTCCGCCCGATGCGGAGCTGTTTGAGGAGGATTTGGGGCGTTCGCTGGCGTACATGCTCGCTCGCCTGGGCGAGCTCGAGGGGCGGCGCGTGGTGGATTTGGGTTGTGGGCCGGGCGATTTCTCGATCTTTGTG
>JAAZNO010000723.1 GCA_012798275.1 Chloroflexota bacterium | reverse complement strand
CCCGAGGATGAGCAGGTGATCGTAGTCGAGCGCCGCCTTGTTGATGCGGATTTCCACCTCATCCGGCAAGGAGGGATGCCAGTTCGCGCCCGCCAGCTGCTGGATTTCGTCCTGCGCCATCACGCCCAGCGTGGTCAGCGCGGCGGGATTGTCCCAGGCGTGATTGAACAGGCCGATGCGCCGGTACGTCGTGCTGCGTTCTCCGGCGGTGATGCCGACCAGGCACTGCAGCTGCTCCTCCGACAGGGGCGGATGGGTGCCCAGCGCTACCATGAAATCGAGCTGGCGCGCGTCGTGCAGGATCTCGACCGTCAGCCGAAACAGCAGCGGCAAAGGCAGCGACCGCGTGTGATCCGGAATCAACACAAGCACTTTCTGCCCCTTGAACCGCCCTTCCAGGCCCGCTGTCAGGGTCTGGCGCACGCGCTCCTCGTCGAGGGTGCCCGTTGTCGCCGTGGCTTGTGCGTAGATCATCGGGTCACCTCCAGGGAATTATACCCCAGCATACGCCGAGAAGCCGCCGTCCACCGGTACGGTAATGCCGGTGACGAAGGCGGCGGCGGGCGACAGCAGCCACAGCACGCAGCCGAGCAGGTCTTCGGGGCGGCCCAGGCGTCCCATCGGCGTGTGATCGAGGATGCGCTGACCGCGCGGCGTCCATTGGCCGGTGTCCCGGTCAAGCAGCAGAAAGCGGTTCTGCTCGCCCAGGAAGAAGCCGGGGGCGATGGCGTTGACGCGGATCTTGCCGGAGTAGTTTTGCGCCATGTACACCGCCAGCCAGGCGGTGAAGTTGCTGATCGCCGCCTTGGCCGCCGAATAAGCCGCGATGTTGGTGAGCGGACGGTACGCATTCATCGAAGAATAGTTGAGGATGACGCCCTCGCCCGCTGCCGCGAGCTCCTGGCCGAGAACCTGGCAGGGCAGAAAGGTGCCGAGGATGTTCAGGTCGAGCACGAAGCGCAGCCCTTCTGCGGGGATGTCGAAGAAGCTCCGCTCCGGGCTGACGGTGGCCTGCGGGCTGTTGCCTCCCGCCGCGTTGACCAGGCCATAGAGCGGCCCGAAGCGTCGGCGGATGGCTTCCCTGGCCGTCTCCAGGCTCTCGCGGTCCAACACGTTGGTCTCCCAGGCCGCCACCTGCTCCGTGCGTGCGCCCAGTCGCTCTTTGATGGCGGCGACGTCGCTCAATCTGAGGTCGAGGATCATGACGTTGGCGCCCTGTCCCGCGAGGGCCACGACAACCTCGCTGCCCAACACGCCCGCGCCGCCGGTCACCGCGAACGTCTTGCCGGTAAAATCATAGGTTTTTTGGAGATCAAAGGTCATAGCGGCTCCTTCGAAAATGGCCCCGAATGCACCCGAATTTCACGAATCAGATTAGAAATTCCTGGCCCCCGGGGCTGCTACGTCCTCAAACAACGCGTTTCAGCGCGGTTGGCTCCTGTCAGGCTGGGGATTCCATCCCCAGCCGCAGCGGTGAGCTGTTGCAGCCTCTGCTCATGGGCTATGGCTCACAGGGTAACTGTTCAGCCACTGACTGAAAAACGGAAGATTCCCTGGCGACCCTTGAGGATTGAGTATCAACTTTTGCCCCTATCCCCTGGCCCCTTTCCCCCGCGCTGCGCGGGGGAAAGGGGAAACTTTTTTTTGTGGGTTTT
>JAAZNO010000722.1 GCA_012798275.1 Chloroflexota bacterium | reverse complement strand
TGGCCTGTCGCGCGATCGGCAATTACAACGAGACCATCGCCGAAGACCCCGCCGGCGTACCGCTCAGAGTCATCACCTACAGTGGGCGCGACAGCGACACGATGCCGCCGGTCTGGGTAGCGAAAAACCCCGATCATGGCGTCGTCATCGGCGCCTCCATCCTCTCGGCGGCAACGGCGACGGAGGTGGGCGCGAAGGGCGTGCGTCGGCAGCCGTGGGCCAACGAGCCGTTCATCCCCGGCCCCCTGGCCGAGTACATGGAAGCGCAATTCGCCTTCTTCAACTCGCCGCAGCTGCGGCACAAGCCGGTGATGGCCGGACTCAACTATTTCCTCACGCACGGCGCGCGCGGCGGACAGGGCAACGCGCTTCTCGGCGAGAAGCGCGACGTCAAGGTCTGGCTCGGTTGGCTGGAGCGTTACGCCAACGGCGAGGTGACGGGCGTCGAAACCCCCATCGGCTACATCCCGCGCTACGCAGATTTGCGGGAGCTCTTCGCACAAATCGGCAAGGACTATCCCAAAGAGCTGTATGACAGGCAATTCGCCTTCTATGTGGATCACATCCTGGCGCGCATCGCCCTGCAAGAAGCGGCCTATCGCCAGGAGCCGGGTGTCCCGGAGACGCTGTTCCAGGTCTACGCCGAGCAGCGCGCCGGGCTGGAGGCGCTCAAGGCGCAATACGGGCCGATCGTGTCGGTGGAGCAGCTGGGCGGGTAGGCGAAAGTCGCTATTTTCGAAGGAACCCACATGAACATCTTAGGAATCAACTGGGGCGCGCACGACAGCGCGGCGGCGCTGGTCCAGGACGACCGGGTGATTGCCGCAGCCGAAGAGGAGCGCTTCAACCGCATCAAACACGCGCCCTACGCCTACCCCCTCCGCGCGGCGCACTATTGCCTGCGCGAGGCCGGCTTGCGCGTGGAGGACCTCGACGAGATCGCTTTCAGCTTCCGCCCCACCCTGCAATTAGGCGCCTCGATCGCGCACACCGTCCGTTTCTTCCCGCGCGGCGCCTTCACCACCCTCGCCGAGCTCGTGCGCCGTATCTGGTACGCCGGCAGCGCTTCCTACTCCGAATATTTTTTGCATCTGACCCATCAGACGCAGCGTTTCTGGATTCCCCATCACACAGCGCACGCCGCCAGTGCCTATTTCGCCTCCCCCTTCGACCAGGCCGCGATCCTCGTCATTGACGGCATGGGCGAATGGCCCGTGACGACCGCTTTCCGCGCGCGCGGTCCCCGGCTCGAACGCCTGCGGCAAGTCAGCTACCCCAATTCCATTGGCTTCCTCTACTCCGCCTTCACCGAATACCTGGGTTTCGAGCCTTTCGACGCCGAATACAAGGTCATGGGACTGGCCGCCTATGGCGACCCCAGCCGCTATCGGCAGCAGCTGCGGGAGATCGTCCAGCTGCAAGCAGACGGCCGCTATCGCCTGGACCTGTCGTATTTCAACTTCCAGTACGATTACGGGCGCTCGACCTGGTACAACCCCCGGCGCATGACCGAGACCTTCGGCCCGCCGTGGCCCCGCGAGGAGCTGCCCGACCAGCGCTGCGCCGACATCGCCGCGGCGCTGCAAGAGCGCACCGAGGAGGTGATCTTTCACCTCGCCGATTGGCTGCACGCGGCGACGGGCCTGGACGACCTGTGTCTCGCCGGGGGCGTGGCGCTCAACAGCGTCGCCAACGGCAAACTGCTGCGCCGGGGCCCCTTCCGCCGCATCTACATCCAGGGCGCGGCCAACGACGCCGGCTGCGCGCTCGGCACGGCGCTCTACCGCGCGCACGCCGTTCACGGGCGGCCCTGGGAGGAATTGCGCCATCTTTACTACGGGCCGGGCTACACGACCGCCGAGGTCGAAACTGCCCTGAAAGCCACACACATGCCGTATCGCCGCATCGAGGACCCGGCGGAGACGGCGGCCCGGCTGCTCGTCGAGAACAACATCGTCGGCTGGTATCAGGGGCGGATGGAGTTCGGGCCGCGCGCGCTGGGCAATCGCAGCATCCTCGCCGATCCCCGCCGCGAGGACATGAAGGACCGCATCAACGCCGCCATCAAATTCCGGGAGCCTTTCCGCCCCTTCGCGCCGTCGGTGCTGGCGGAACACGCCGCCGAGTTCTTCACCGACATCGCGGAGTCGCCGTTCATGATCCTGGTGACGGACGTGCGGCCTGAGAAGCGCGCCGTCGTCCCCGCGATCACGCATGTAGACGGCAGTGGCCGTCTGCATACCGTCGAGCGCGCCGTCAATCCCTGCTACTGGCGCCTCATCGCCCGCTTCGGCGAGCTGACCGGCGTCCCGCTCGTGTTGAACACGTCCTTCAACGTGCGTGGGCAGCCCATCGTCAACACCCCGACGGAGGCACTGGCGACGTTCTACACCTCCGGCCTGGATGCGCTGGTCAT
>JAAZNO010000721.1 GCA_012798275.1 Chloroflexota bacterium | reverse complement strand
TGCAAAACCCCAATTTTTTTTTCTCCCCCTCCCCGACGGCGTATGCGCCGTCGGGGAGGGGGCAGGGGGTGGGGCAAAAGCTACAGCTCACAAAGGTTCATCCATCGCCGGCTAGCTACCTGGCGCCAGGCTGAACAATGACCGCACATTTTCATTTTTGGATAGGCTGCGCCAGCACCTGGCGCCTCTTTCGAAAATGGCCCCGAATGAACACGAATTTCACGAATAAGATTAGAAATTCCTGGCCCCCGGGGCTGCTACGTCCTCAAACACCGCGCTTCAGCGCGGTTGGCTCATGTCAGGCGGGGGATTCCATTCCCAGCCGACCCGTGAGCCGTCGCCGTCGCTGCTCACGACTCACATTTTCATCCCTGGATGATGTGGCGCCAGCACCTGGCGTCTCCTCGTATAAAATAGTCTTCGAAAATAGAGAGCAGTGGTCAGCAGTCAGCGAATCAGCGAAAAAGCGGATCACTTACGTTACCACGTTCGCACGTAGGCCCGTTATTCGATCACGGCGATGCTCTCGTCCAACCATTGGAGCATGGCCTGGATCTGTCCCAAACGGAAGCGGTACACGAGCTCCTCATAGGAAGTGGGGGGATGTGCACCGGTAGTGGCTTGCAGATTCTCCAGCCAGCTCTGGCAGGCCGCTTTCTGCGCGTGGAGCAGGGCGAGCAGTACGTCTTCTCCGCGGCGCTGGGCAAAGTAGACCTTGGCTAAAAACTCCAGGCGGAAATCGCGTCCGTGTCTGACCGGCGTTTGCACCCACGCGGCGAGCGCCGCCTCCCCCGCCGGTGTGAGGGCATAGACCTTGCGGGGAGGATGAGCCTCTTGCGGCTCCAGGGTCGAGACGAGATAGCCGCGTTCTTCCAGCCGGGCGAGCAGCGCGTAGAGTTGGCTCTGTTTGATGCGCCACACGAGCCCCAGGCCGGCGGTTTCGGCGAGGCGTTGATGCAGCTCGTAGCCGTGCATGGGCTGTCCGGCCAGTAAGCCGAGCAGGCTCCATTCGATGGTGAGCGGCGCAGCGGGTAATGGGCTCATGGTTCACTCATGGATTGAATAGTCATTAAATAAGTATACGCCAAAATATCAATCTGTCAACCTGCGTAACTGTTCAGCCACTGGTTAAAAATAGCGTAGATTCCCGAACCGTCGCTGAAGATTAAGAATTAAATTCGGTTATACGCACAATCTTTTACCCTCTATCTCCTTCTCCTTCCCCCCGCGCTGGCGCGGGGGGAAGGAGAACTTTTTTTGTGGGGGCTTTGCAGGCGGGCTGTGCCTGCCTGCAAGGCCCCTTATTTTTTCCCCCCTCCCCAACGGCGCCTGCGCCGTTGGGGAGGGGGCAGGGGGAGGGGAAAAGCTGAAAGCTGTGAATTGCAAAGATTCATCAATTGCTGCTTTACTTGTGCTGCTTTACTTGAGCCAGGCTGAGCAGTTACCACCCCGCCGGCGGCGCGCTATCGCAAAGGGGACGACGCCGTGAGAAATTCCTCTCGCGCGTGACTTGACTAATTCGTGAGGCTGTGTATAATGTAGCCAGTGATGCGGGGTGGAGCAGTGGCAGCTCGTCGGGCTCATAACCCGAAGGTCGGCGGTTCGAATCCGTCCCCCGCTACTTTTCTTGTGGCGGCGAGGTAGCTCAGCGGTAGAGCAGGGGACTCATAAGCCCTTGGTCGCTAGTTCGAATCTAGTCCTCGCCACT
>JAAZNO010000720.1 GCA_012798275.1 Chloroflexota bacterium | reverse complement strand
TCCAGGCCGGTGGCGCGCAACGCCGCCGCCAAAGCCTGCCGTTCCTCCACCGCCCCCGCAACGAGCACGCGAGGCGCCCCTTCCACGCGCAGCCAACCGCCGCCACAGTTGTTTTCCACGAAAGAATCCGCCTCCGCCGCCACGCAAAAACGCACGGGCACCCATCCCCTTTCCGGCGCGCTGAAGGTGAACAAATACCTGCCCTGCCCACGGGAGACCTCCCACATGGCGTCCCCTTCTTGCGAACCTGCCGCCCAGGTGAGGCGGACGGGCTGAGCAGCCGTCGCCCCCAGCGTCACAGCAACCGCCACTGTGTCCCCCGGATAGGCCCGCGCGGGCAGGCGCGTCGCCTCGATCCACACTTCCGCCGACGCCGCCGGCGTCACGGCGGCCACCAGCGTCTCCAGGCCCCGCGCACGCGCCTGAAGCAGGGCAGTCGCCCCATCGTCGCGCGTCTCCAGCCCATCGGTGATGAGCACGAGCCGCCCCGGCGCTCCCTCAGGGACGAGGCTCGCCCCCAACCGCACGGCAGCGGCAATGTCGGTGGCATCCGGTTGGGGTGCCAGGCGCAGATCAGCCGCGAAAGGCCCCTCAGACAACGGCTGTGCGACCCGCGCTTCCCCGCCAAAAACGACCACCGCGGCGCGGTCCTGCGCGCCTTTGGCCTCCCAGGCAGCGGTCAATAGCGCCTCAATCTCCCCCTCCTCCGCCGCGACGCTCGCAGACCGATCCACGACGAACACCGTCGCCAGATTGCGCGTCGCCTGGGGCAGGCGCACGTCCGCGAGGGCCAGGATCAATGCCCCTACCAGGATCAGCCGCAACGCCACAGGGCGCCAGTCATAGCGCAACGCGGAGAGGGCCGCGCGCACCCCATGCCAGGCAGCCGCGCGCCCCCACCAGAGCGCCCCTTCGAGGAGCAACAACGCGAGGGCCGCCGCAGCGACCCAGCGGCTGAAGTCGCGCCAACCGGTCGCGCCGGGGGCAGCGCTCAAAGGCGCCTGCCCCTCGATCATCAGCGGATGGGGGTACAGATCGCTTTCCGCCGCATCGAGCAACGACAGCGCCACATAGTGCGTTGCCGGCCCGCCCGCCGTCTCCAATTCCAGGCGGTACAGCCCCGCGCGCTGCGGAAGGGACGCTGTCACGTCCAGCAAGTCCACGCGCTCCCCCGTGGGCGTGACCAACACAGCCGCCGTCGCCGCGAGAGGGAGCGCTGGCGTCCAGGGCTGTCCTGCCGGCAGGGGGGTAATCGGCGCCTGTGACGTCTGCGGCAGCAGCCAGCCCATCAGATTGTTGGTGAGGATGGGGAAAGCCACCCGCAGCGGCAGATCGGAGTCCTGCAGGGCAAATGCCTGGCAGATAAGCCGCTGCCCTGGCCGGTTCAGCACCCAGAGCAAGGGGCCTTCCGCCGTTTCCAGCAAGGTCACGGCGTCGGCGGGCGCGGCATAGCGTGTGGCGCGGGCAATGTGCACGTCATCCCAGGTGACATATTCCAGCAGCGGATGGGACCCGGCGCGCAGGGGCGTTGTCGGCGTGAAAACACCTGTCGGCTCGCCGCAGGGCGTCCCCGCGCCGGGGGCAATCAACCACGCCGGGCCGCTGAACGTCCCCCCGCTGCCTGCGCCGTCCAACACCGCGGCGCTCATCTCGGCGGTGTCTTGGGG
>JAAZNO010000161.1 GCA_012798275.1 Chloroflexota bacterium | reverse complement strand
GCGATGGCGTCCCAGTATTCCCGCAGCGCACCGGGGCTGTTGCCCATGGCGTGAGCGTACTCGCACATCACGATGGGGCGCGTCTCGGCGGGATCTTCGGCCAGCGCGGTCAGCTGCGCGATAGATGGATACATCGGCGCGAGCAAATCCACCTCGGGGGCGTCAGCGGCGGGATGATAGTGGACCAACCGTGTAGAATCGTGGGCCTGAATCCAATGCGCCGCCGCGACAAAGTTGGGGCCGTAGCCCGATTCGTTCCCCAACGACCAGATGAGGATGCTGGGATGATTCTTGTCGCGGGCAACCATGCCCGTCACCCGCTCCATGAAGGCGGTTTCCCAGGCGGGGTCGCGCGCCAGCCGATCCCATACGCCATGAGATTCGATGTTAGCCTCGTCAATCAGATAGATGCCCAGCTCATCGCAGAGTTCATACCAGCGGGGATGGTTGGGATAGTGGGAAGTCCGCACGGCGTTGATGTTGTGCTGTTTCATCAGGTAGAGGTCTTGCAGCATCGAATCCTCGGTGACGGTGTGGCCGGTGTCGGGGTCGTGCTCGTGGCGATTGATGCCGCGAAATGTGAGGGGTCTGCCGTTGAGGCAGATTTGCCCGGCGATGACCTCGACTTTGCGGAAACCGATGCGGCTGCGCTCCACCTGCGTCACTTGTCCGGCGGCATCTCGAAGCGTGACGATGAGGGTGTAAAGCGCCGGCGTCTCCGCCGACCATTTGGCAGGATTGACGACTGCCGTTTCCAATGTCACGGTGACTTCGGCGCCCGCCTCCGCCATGAAAGGGGCGTCGGCAGCGGCGAGGCTCTGTTCCGCCGCATCGAGCAGGGTGATGGCGATCGTGCCCGTCGCCGGCTGCGTCCCGCGATGGCGAATCAGCGCTTCGACGCGCAGGATGGCGTCGCGGTAGTCGGCGTCGAGGAAGGTGTGCACGGCATAATCCCACACATGGACCGGCGGCGCGGCCCAGAGCGTCACGTCGCGGAAGATGCCGCTCAGCCGCCAGAAGTCCTGATCCTCCAGGTAGCTGCCGTCCGACCAGCGGTAGACGGCGACCGCGAGGATGTTTTCGCCGGGCCGCAGCAGCGGCGTGAGGTCGAATTCGGCGGGCAGGCGGCTGTCCTGGCTGTAGCCGAGCAAGGCGCCGTTAAGCCACACGTGGAATGCCGAATCCACCCCCTCGAAGCGCAGGAAGACGCGCCGCCCTTCCCATTCCGCCGGCGCCGTGAAACGGGTGCGATAGCAGCCGGTGGGATTGTCCTGGCGGGGAACAGTCAACGGGCAGTCAAAGGCTTCCGGCGGCATCCGCAATTCCAGCATCGAGCGGCGCTCGTCGAAAGTCTGGCTCATCCGCACGGCTGCCGCCAGCAAGCCGGGGTCAATGGGAAAGGGATATTGCACATTGGTGTAGATGGGACGGTCGTAACCCTGCAGTTGCCAGTTACCGGGGACGGTAATCTCATCCCACGCCGCGTCATCGAATCCCGCGGCGGCGAAATCCTCAGGAACCGCCAGGGGGGTGGGAAACAGGCGGAAACGCCAGCGGCCATTGAGGGAAAACGTTGCCGGATCGCGGCCATCGAGCGCGGCCCGGCCGGCAGCGAAAGGGGTGAGCGGGACGTGAGCGGCCTCTTTGTTACGGCCTACCATGCGCGGATCTTCCCAATCGTAGAGGGGCATGCGGTTACCTTTCCACAAAAATTATCCATCAAAACTCGCTTACGGATGGAGGCACCTTCGGGAATAGAAATCGGTACGTCGTGAGTAGAGAGCCGTCGCAGCCTCGGCCCACGGCTTACGACTCACGGTCTCATGCCCGGATGCCGTGTGCCAGCGCCCGGCGTCTCCTCACTCAAGGGAAGCGCGCGCCGCGTCACGCGGAGGCATTCAACGCCGGCGCCATTTGAGCTTGCCGATAGGCCTGTCCGTAAAGATGCCCCATCACCGGGAAGTAAATCGCCATGGTGAAAATGATCCCGATGCCGCAGGCAATGGAGCCGATGAGAGAAGCTGCAAGTCCGGCAATGAACGCGCCGACGAAAGCCAGCAGCCACGCTCCGATGGCGACCTTGAACAGTCGAAAAACCTCAGCCAGCTCGAAACCGGCGTTCAAGGTATCTTTCACGGCAATGTGGGCGTAAGCCGTCTGAAGCAACAGTCCCATGAAGAGGGAATAGAGGAGGATCAATCCACCGCAACATATCGAGCTGATCATGGTGATGGCTGCCAGGACGTCCTCATCCAGCTTCAGCGCCGTCCCCATCGTGGGGAGCAGCACCATCGGCAGAGCCAAAACCCATAGGGGCAGGCTGTACACCAAGCCTACGACAAAAGCGTGGAATCCCCGCCGCAGGTAGGTGTTGAAATCCACATCCGGCAAGACGGTGTATTGATCCAGCGCCACCTGCCGCGCGACCTCCAGGGCCCATCCCAGCAGATAGAGTTGCCCCACCACCGGAATCAGGCCAATCAGACCATTGATGAGCACTTTTTGTAGCCAGTTCTCATCCCGAAACACAAACGTGAAAGCCAATCCAAGGTCCATTGCACTCCTCCTGTAAAAGTGTTACAGAACTCACCACTGACTGAAGCTTGCACACCCCCACTCCGATGTCCCTATGCTTTATTGTAACATCAACCGTCCAAGGTGACAACACCCGCGGCACCTCAGGCGCTGAAGATCAGGGCATCGAGCGCCCGCTTCGGGACGTGATGGACGCCCTCGGCGTCGCGCCAGTAGCGGATGTCCCCGTCCTCGCCGACCGGCTCGATG
>JAAZNO010000719.1 GCA_012798275.1 Chloroflexota bacterium | reverse complement strand
TGACTCAGGATCACCTGGAATTCTGCCGCCAGAGGCTGGGCCTCACGCCTGCCGCTTGAACGCGCGTACGCCTGTTCGCCCGCCGTGGGGTTGCCTGCGGCGGGCTTTTTTGTGTCTGCCCAGGGGGAAAGGGAGGCCGGAACCTTGCTAATGTTCAGTTGTATGGTATCATTTTAGTTCTATTACTTGAACGTCGGGAGCGATCGCGTGGACGTCCTTTGGTCAGGTCTGGTACAGGGACTGCGGCTACTTCTTACCGGCGACCCGGTCGTCTGGGAAGTCATTGCCTGCACGGCGCAGGTGAGCGGCATCGCCGTTCTGGTCAGCGCGGTGATCGGTGTTCCCTGCGGTGTGCTATTGGGGCTGTTGCACTTCCCCGGCAAACGTCTGATCCAGGTGCTCGTTTACACGGGAATGGGCCTGCCGCCGGTGGTTGTGGGCCTGTTCGTCTACCTGTTGCTCTCACGGAACGGCATCCTCGCGCCGTTGAATCTCCCCGGCATTCCGGAGCTCTTCACTCCCCAGGCGATGATCTGGGCGCAGATCATCATCGCGACGCCGCTGGTGGTGGGCTTTACCATGGCGGCAGTGGCGGGCGTGGATCCCGACCTGGGACGGCAGCTGCAGGCGCTGGGAGCGACCCGCCTGC
Source organism: Chloroflexota bacterium (assembly GCA_012798275.1). Classification (GTDB taxonomy): domain Bacteria; phylum Chloroflexota; class Anaerolineae; order B4-G1; family SLSP01; genus JAAZNO01. The sequence continues at coordinate 1,408 of JAAZNO010000719.1, read as the reverse complement.
AGGTCGCGGAGGCCGTGGTCCAGGAGGCGCGGCTGGGGGTGTTGGTGGCGTTGGTGGGCGGTCTGGGCAGCGTCATCTCCGAGGTGGGCGCGGTGATGATGGTGGGCGGCAACATCGAGGGATACACGCGCGTCCTTACCACCGCCATCATGCTGGAGACGCGACGCGGCAACTTCGACCTGGCGCTCGGCCTGGGCATGGTGCTGTTGTTGCTCTCATTCCTGGTGAATCTGGTGGTGTCACAATTGCAGGGGCAGCACGTATGAGTGAAGCCATGTACACCCTTCATGGCGTGCGCAAAGTTTACGCCGGGCGGACTGTGCTGGACATCAGCGCGCTCGACATCTATGCCGGAGAGATGCTGGCGCTGGTAGGACCCAGCGGCGCCGGAAAATCCACGCTGTTGCGGCTGTTGAATTTCCTGGAACAGCCGGACGCCGGGACCCTCGTTTTCCAGGGGCAATCCCTGCCGCGAGGCGAAGCGCCGCTGGCGTTGCGGCGGCAGGTCACGACGGTGTTTCAACGTCCGGCGTTGCTCTCAACCACCGTGACCAAAAATGTGACTTACGGCCTGCGCCTGCGCGGGGCCCGCGATGGCAGGGCAGACCTCACCGCGACGTTGGAGCTGTTGGGGCTGAAGGAGCTGGCGCGCGCCAGGGCGCGTACCCTTTCCGGCGGCGAGGCGCAGCGTGTGGCGCTCGCCCGCGCGTTGATCATTCGTCCCCAAGTTTTGCTGCTCGACGAGCCGACCGCGAACCTCGATCCCTACAACGTCGGCCTCATCGAGCGCGTGGTGACGGACATGAACCAGCAGCGCGGCACAACGGTCGTCATCGTGACGCACAACATTTTCCAGGCGCGGCGAATGGCGCATCGCGTGGCTTTTCTGCTCAACGGCCAGATTGTGGAACTGGCGGACACGCAGGCCTTTTTCGAGGCGCCGGCCGATGCGCGCACGCGTGCTTTTGTGCGCGGGGAGATGGTGTGCTGAGGCGGCAGGAGTCCTGCGGGATCCGCTGGGATGGGTAATGGGTGCGGCGCGACCCGCATGGCATGTTGCGTCGTGCCGCACATATTGCGTATCCCGCCGTTTCACCTTATCACTTTTCAGGAGGTAATGCATGACACGTTGGTTTTCTGTGAAAAAGGCCTGGTTGTGTTTGGTATGGGTGATGTTGTTGGCGGCGTGCGCCAGCCCGACCGCCGAGCCACCCCGGCGCCTGATCCTGGCGACAACGACGAGCACCCAGGATTCCGGGTTGCTGGATTACCTGCTGCCGGATTTCAAGGAGCAGACCGGCATTGAGGTGCAGGTCATTGCTGTGGGCAGCGGGCAGGCCATGGAGACCGGCAAAAACGGGGACGCCGATGTGTTGCTGGTGCACTCCCCGGCGGCGGAGGAAACCTT
>JAAZNO010000718.1 GCA_012798275.1 Chloroflexota bacterium | reverse complement strand
TGCAAGGTAGGGTAGCGGCCACCGGATCAGTTAGGACACCATCCACGTGTCTCAATTGGGATACCCACACCTCTCATGCTCGATATGGCGCCTGGTAATCTGTCGTCGTGCGCCACGGCGCTTTTCGAGGATAAAGTGCTAGAGTATAGTATAGCAAGAAATCGGTGGGAGGTCAATAGACAAACGTCACGATTCCCCCGGCCCGCGCCTGCAGCGAGAAGGGGACGTGGTCGGCAAGTGATTTGACATTCTGCGCCGGTTGGCTGATAATCAGGGTAATTCTCCGGCTTCCCGTGACTTGCATCTTCCACATCCTGCTCAAGGGGGAATGTCGTTGACGACCAGAGCGCTCTGCGACTTCGAAAGCATCCCGCGGCGGGAGTTTCCCCTCCGCCGGGCCTCCCATCGCTTATGTCCCCAGAAAGGTCCTGTGCCATGAAGGCTTTTGCGCGCACCCCGTTGAACCTGGAAAAGATGAAGACGCCTCAGGGGCAGGTTTACCTCATCCCTGAGCGCTGCAAGGGTTGCGGACTCTGCATTGAGTTCTGTCCCCGCGAGGTGTTGCGCGAATCCGCAGCCATCAATGCCAAAGGCTATCACTTTCCCGAAATCGCGCCTGGCAAGGAGACGAGTTGTGTCCACTGTCAGTTCTGCACGATGATTTGTCCAGAGTTCGCCATCTACACGGAAGAGGCGACCGGGTGAGCGGTGAGGTCAAGACGCCGGCAGCGCGGCGGTGCGGCCGCTAAAGGGGGTAGATTTGAGCGCACGTGAGGTTCTGACCGGAAAACATTTCATGCATGGGGATGAGGCTTGCGCTGAAGGCGCGATTGCGGCAGGCTGCCGGTTTTTCGCCGGCTATCCCATCACGCCTTCGACGGAGATTGCTGAGCGTTTCGCGCAGCGGATGCCGGAGCTGGGGGGCGTTTTCATTCAAATGGAAGACGAGCTGGCCAGCATCGCGGCTGTCTTGGGCGCGTCTGCGGCCGGCGCGCGCGCGATGACGGCGACATCGGGGCCGGGCCTGAGCCTGATGTTGGAGAACCTGGGGCTGGGGGTGATGTTGGAACTGCCGTGCGTGATTGTGGATATTCAGCGCGGCGCGCCCTCTACCGGGTTGCCGACGATGGTGGGACAGGCGGATGTGATGCAGGCGCGCTGGGGCTCGCATGGAAATTACAGTATCATCGCTTATGCGCCCTGGTCCCCGCAGGAGGCTTTTGACCTCACGGTGCTGTGTTTCAACATGGCCGATCGTTTCCGTACCCCCGTGGTGCTGCTGGGCGATGAGGTGATCGGCCACATGATGGAACGGGTCGTGATCCCGCCGGCGGAGCAGTTGCCTCGCTGGGAGCGCAAACGTCCGACAACCCCACCGCCGACGGCAGGCCCCTATCGCGCTTTTGAGCCCGATCCCGACGACCTGGTCCCGCCGTTGCCGCACGCCGGGGAGGGCTACCGCGTGCATTTCACCGGCTTGACTCACGATGAGCGCGGCTACCCGGACATGTCCGGTGAGGCGCATCACGTGCTGGTGACGCGCCTCAATGAGAAGATTGACCGTCATGTGGAGGAGATCACCCGCCTGGAGGACTATGGACTGGAGGATGCCCGCATCGTCGTGGTCTCTTTCGGCTGCACGGCGCGCTCGGCGCGACGAGCGGTGCGCGAGGCGCGCGCGCGGGGCATTCCGGTGGGGCTGCTGCGGCTGGTGTCGCTGTGGCCCTTCCCCGAAGCGGTCCTGCGCGAGCTGGCACAGCGCGTGGACACTTTCATCGTCGCGGAGATGAACCTGGGGCAGGTGCGTTTGGAGGTGGAGCGCTGCAGCGGGCGTCCGGCGGTGGGAGTGCATCATGCTGGCGGGGAGATGATTCATCCAGAGCAAATCCTGCAGGCGATTCTCCGCTCGGCAGGAAGGTAAGAGTCATCGCCGCATCAATGTGAGTCGTGAGGGGTGAGTCGTGAGCAGCGACGGCGACGGCTCACGGGTCTGACACGAGCCAAGCGCGCTTCAGCGCGCTGTTTGAGGACGTAGCAGCCCCGGGGGCATATTCGTGAAATTCGGGTTCATTCGGGGCTCATTTTCGAAGGAGACGCTATGACGCAAGCCATCGTTGTGGATTCACATCCGCTGGATCAGATTCTCCGCGCGGACCGGATGCCGCACATCTTCTGCCCGGGATGCGGCATTGGCATTGCCATGCGCTGTTATGCGCAAGCGCTGTTGGAATCGGGGATTCCCCAGCAGCGGCACGTGGTGGTCTCGGGGATCGGTTGCACCGGGCGCGTGGCGGGCTATATTGCCATTGATTCGTACCACACGACGCACGGGCGCGCGATTCCTTTCGCGACCGGCCTGAAGCTCGCCAATCCCAACCTGATGGTCACCGTGTTCAGCGGCGATGGCGACCTGGCGGCCATCGGCGGCAATCATCTCATCCACGCGGCGCGGCGCAATGTGGACATCAAGGTTATCTGCGTGAACAATTTCAATTACGGGATGACGGGCGGTCAATGCGCGCCGACAACGCCGCTTGGCGCCATAGCGACGACCGCGCCTTACGGCAATCCCGAACAGCCCTTCAACCTGCCGTATTTACTGGTGGCGGCGGGCGCGGGGTACGTCTCCCGTTGGACTACCTTGCACGTCCGGCAGCTCAAGCAGGACATTCTGCGGTGCTTTGCCCGACCTGGCTTCACTTTCATCGAGGTGCTTTCTGCCTGCCCCGTGGGTTTTGGCAAGTCCAATTCCATCGCCGATGGGTTGGAGGAGCTGCAGCTGTATCGGGAGCGCTGCGTCATTGCGGACGGGGTGCCGCTGGAAGAGATGGGCATTGATTTGCGCGAGAACCGTCCGATCTACATCGGCAATTTCATTGATCGCGATTTGCCGGTCTATCATCCTGTGAGCCTCACGACGTGAGGGCCTTGTGGCCGTTGGCGCGCAGCGTGTGGAGAAAGGAGCCTGTGGGTGTATACAGAAATTCGTTTGGCCGGTTTCGGGGGGCAGGGCATCGGGTTGGCGGGCGTCTTGCTGGGGCGCGCCGCCGCCCTCTACGGCGGGTTGGAGGCGGTGATGACACAGGCCTACGGCCCGGAAGCGCGAGGGGGAGCGTCGAGCGCGAATCTGGTGCTCGCCGATGAGCCGATTGACTATCCTTTCGTGCAGCAGCCGGACATTCTGGTCGCCATGTCGCAGGAAGCCTACACCAAATTCCGCCCTACGGCAAAGCCGGAGGCGCTGGTGTTGATTGATACGGAGCTGGTGACGCCCTTTGCCGAAGATGTCGTGCAGGCGATTCCGGCGACGCGCCTGGCGGAAGGGATGGGCCGGCGGATCGTGGCCAATGTGATCATGGTGGGCTTCTTCACCCGCCAGACCGGCTTCCTGGCGCGCGAGGCCGTCGAACAGGCCGTGAGGGAATCGTTGCGCCCCAAGCTGGTGCCGTTGAACCTCAAGGCGTTGGCGATAGGTTATGAGTACGAGTGAGCGAAAAGGCGAGAAGGCGGGAAGGGTGTAGCTCATTACTTTGACGGAGGGAGCCATCCATGAGCAATTCCGTAATGGTCATCGGCGGGGGGATCGCGGGAATTCAGGCGGCGCTGGATCTGGCGGAGGCGGGCGCGAAGGTGGTGCTCGTCGAACGCGAGGCTACCATCGGCGGGGTGATGGCGGTGCTCGACAAGAACTTCCCGACGCTCGATTGTTCCATCTGCATCGAAGCGCCCAAGATGTCGGAGGTGAATCTCCATCCCAACATCGAGATTCTCTCGCTGGCGGAAGTGGAGCGCGTGGAGGGTGAGCCGGGCGATTTCCGCGTGACGGTGCGACAGCGCGCGCGTTATGTCACCAGCGCCTGCACCCGCTGCGGCGAATGTACCCTCGTCTGTCCGCAGGTGCTCCCCAATGAATACGATTCCGGCATGGCGGCGCGTAAGGCGATCTACACGCCCATTCCCCAGGCTGCGCCGGGGCCTTATCTCATTGACATGGACGCCTGCCTCAACGATCCGCCCAACTATCTGCCCTGCGACCGCTGCGCGGTGGCCTGTCCCCCCAAGGCCATTGATTATCTCATGCCGCGAGAGCAGCGGCTCACCCGCGAGGTCGGCTCGATCATCGTGGCCGTGGGCTACGACATGCTCGATCCGCGCGCGCTGCAGGAATACGGCTACGGCACCTCGCCCGACATCATGACCGCGATGGAGTTTGAGCGACTCATCAACTCCGCTGGACCGACGGGTGGCGAGATCGTGCGCCCCTCCGACGGCGCGCACCCGCACAAGATTCTCTTCGTCCTGTGCGTCGGCTCGCGGGATCACCGTTATTACCGTCATTGCTCGCGCTTCTGCTGCATGTACTCCATCAAGCACGCCTACCAGGCCCTCGATCACGGCGTCGCCGAGGTGACCGTGCTGTACATGGACAT
>JAAZNO010000717.1 GCA_012798275.1 Chloroflexota bacterium | reverse complement strand
GCGCGAGAGCCAGAAACGGTCGCCGTACCACCAGGAGCGGTCTTCCCAGCGCAGGCGCGCCAGGTAATCCCCCGTAGCCGTGTTGAAGAGCACCTCTTCGGGACGGTCGGCGACCGGCAATCCCGGCCAGCTGGCGGTGAGCTGCACGGCGCCCGTTTCATCGGCCAGCCGATAGCGGTACGTGTAAACCTCGGAGAAAGCGTCGCGGTAAAGGTGGTAAATCACCATGGTTCAGCTCCTGTATCTGCAGCGTGCTCTTGAGCGTCGGCCTGGTCCTGGGAGGTGAGGGAGCGCAGGAAAGCTTCGGCGACGGGACGGTTGACGCCGCGGAACTGGCCCTGATTCGTGTCGGGAGAGACGATGCCGAGCTCCTCCAGCAGCTCCACGAGCCGCGCCGCGCGCGTGTAGCCGATCCGCATCCGCCGTTGCAGGAGGGAGATGCTGGCGCGGTCCTCGGCGAGGAGGATTTCCACCGCGGTCGGCAGCAATTCGTCCTCAAATTTGGGCGAGGGTTCGGCAAACTCCGGGAAGAGGGGTTCCTGCGCTGGAACGGACGGGGTGTCCTTCAACGGCAGCGGACTGGCGGCGGGGAGGGTCACTACCGTAGCGGCCTGTCCCTGCTGCCAGTGGCCGATCAGCTTTTCGAGCTCGCGATCTGAGACGAAGGCGCCTTGCAAGCGTAGGGGTTGACCGGCGTCGGGGGGCATGAAGAGCATGTCGCCGCGCCCGAGCAGCCGTTCCGCGCCGGGCATGTCGAGGATCACGCGGGAATCCACCGAGGAGGCCACGGCAAAGGCGATCCGCGCCGGGAAGTTGGCCTTGATCAGGCCGGTGACGACGTTGACACTGGGGCGCTGGGTGGCGAGGATGAGATGGATGCCCGTCGCGCGCGCCATCTGTGCGAGGCGGCAAAGCACGCGCTCGGTTTCTTCCGGCGATTGCAGCATCAGATCGGCCAGCTCGTCCACGATCACCACGATGTAGGGAAGCGGTTCGTCGTCGCTGCCCTTCTTGCCCGCGCGGCGGTTGAAATCCTCGATATTGCGGGCGCCCACTTTGGCGAAACGCCGATAGCGGGTGTCCATTTCGCGCATCACCCAACGCAGCGCCGGCACCACGCGATCCACGTCCACGATCACCGGCGTCAGCAGATGGGGAATGCCGTTGTACTGGGTGAGTTCCACCCGCTTGGGGTCCACCAGCATCAGGCGGAGCGTTTCCGGCGTGTTTTGCAGCAGCAGCGCGGCGATGATGGCGTTCACGCAGACGGACTTGCCGGAGCCGGTCGTGCCGGCGATGAGGAGGTGCGGCATCGCGCGCAGGTCTGCCGCTACCGCCTGCCCGGAGACGTCCTGTCCCAGGCCCATGCGCAGGGTGCCTTTGAGTTTGGCGAAGGCGCGGGCCTCGAGCACATCGCGTAAAGCCACCACGGCCGGCTCGACGTTGGGGACCTCGATGCCGACGAGGCCTTTGCCGGGGATCGGCGCTTCGATGCGGATGCTGCGCGCCGACAGGGCGAGCGCCAGGTCATCCGCCAGCGCGGCAATCTTGCTGACCTTGACCTTGGTGCGTTTGCCGCCGCGCAGATCCACGAAGAGCGGCTCGACGCCGAATTGCACCACGACCGGGCCGGTGTTCGTCTCCAGCACTTTGACGGGGGCGCCCAGGCTGCTGAGGGTTTCCTCGATGATGCGCGCCTGTTTGCGGATGAGGTCGTCGCTGAAGTTTTGCTCGCTGCCGATCTCGAGGATGTCGGTGACCGCCGGCAGGCGCCAGGGTGAGCCGGAGGGCGGCGTCGGCGCGTTGAAGTCGAGGTGTTCTTGTTCCGCGTGATTGCCATTGATCTTGAGCGGCGGCGGCTCCTGCCCGGCGCGTTCCCCCAGCACGATGGGAGCCGGCCGGGGCAGGGGGGACTGTGCGGCGGGTTGGGGCACTCGGGTCGTTGCAGACGCCTTCGGCTGCGGCATTTCGGGCAACGGCAGTTGGGATTCCTCCCGGCGTGCCCGACGGTTGAACAACAGCTGGACCGCCTCGGCGGGGGAGATGCCGCCGATCAGGGTGACGACGACCAGCCAGGCCATGAGCAGCGCCACGAGCGTGCCGGCGCTGCCGACCAATCGCAGGCTCAGGTCCAGCAGGGCCGCGCCGATCAAGCCCCCGCCCTCGCCGATCTCGACGAGCTGCAGGAGTGCGACTTTGGGCCAGAAGATGCGGGAGGCGATCAGATGCAGCGTGGTCAGCGCCGTTGGAAATCCCAGGGCGACGCCGGCGATCTGCTCCGGTTGGGGCTGCGGGAAGCGTTCGCCGAAACGTCGCAGGATCAGCCACAAGCCTGTCGCGCCGATGAGGAGCGGCGCGATGAACATGCCCCAGCCAAAAAGGCGCTCCAGTCCTGCCAGCCAGAGGTGCAACAGCGCGCCCTGCTGCGGCGAGAGCAGGCTGAGGATCGTCAGCACCGCGCTCAGCAGCAGCGCGCCGCCGAGCAGGTCCAGCCATTGATCACGGGTCAGCTGGATCAGCGGCCTGCGCGCTCTGGAACGTCTCCGCGATGACTGGCGGGATTTTCCGGCCGCGCTGGATTGGGTGGAGCGAGAACGGCTCTTGGTCATGAATGCTCGC
>JAAZNO010000160.1 GCA_012798275.1 Chloroflexota bacterium | reverse complement strand
TTGGCGGCGCTGGGAATGGCGGTGCTCAGGTAACGGGCGCAGGGAGGGGGATCGAGGTCGGTCATCCAGGCGAAGGACGCCAGCTCGAAGTTGCGCCCGAACAACGGCCCATCGGCGCTCATGGCGAAGAATTCCGTCACCGGCAGCTGGCTCAAGGTGACCTCCATCCCGCAGAGGGCCAGGTCGCTCTGGAAACGCTCCAGGTACGCGGACGACGAGGCCGTCGTGGATTGCCAGCGAAACGCCAGGGGGGTTTTCTCGCGGATGCCGGGGATGCCGTGCGCTTCGCGGATGCCGTTGCCGTCCTCGTCACGCCAGCCGACTTCGTCCAGCAGTGCCTGGCCACGTTCAGGGTCGTAGGGGTAGGTGGGCAGATCGGCCACGGCGAGGGGGTGTTGCGGCGGGAGATAGGACGCGGGGACCGCCGACTTCCCGTACATTTGATCCTGAACCACGCCCTCGCGGTTGAGGCAATAGGCGATCGCCTGCCGTACCCGCACGTCCTCGAAGAAGTCGGGGCGTTTAGTGTTCGATGCCGGGTTGATGCCGAAATCGAGGTGTTCCCAGCGGCTGTCGGGGGTGAAGAAGGGGCGCGCCAGCTCCTGCTTTTCCAATTGCAGCAACAGGAGAGCGAGCGTTTCCAGATCGGTGCGCTCGGGGATGATGTCGCACCTGCCGGCAAGCAATTGGGCAAGGGCGTCGTTCACATCGGGCACGAAGCGGAAGACGACTTGATCCACCGCGGGCTGCCCTTCCCCCGCACGGAAGTAGGCCGGATTGCGCACGAGGGTGAGGGAGCTGCCCGGCCGCCACTCTTCGACCTTGAAGGCCCCCCAGCCCATCGGGGCGCGGGTGGATTCGGGGGCGTGGAGCAGGTCGGCGGCGTCATATCCCAGGGTCTCCTGCCACAGCTGGCGCGGCAGGGGCGTCCAGAAGGTGGCGACGTAGAGCGGGGTGATGTAGCCCGGCAGGCCGGTCCAGACCACAGTGGAGGTATCTTGCGCGCGGTAGCTGGCGGTACGGTTGACCACCTTTTTGTCGGTCGGCGTCGCGGGATCGGCGTCGAGCTCGAAGCTGTAGACGGAGTCGTCCGCTGTCACCGGCGTGCCATCGGACCAGCGCACGTCCTGTCGCAGGTGGAACACGATCTCCAGCTGCTCCATCTCCACGGGCTCGCCGGTGAAGGTCCCCGCGCAGGCGGCGCTGTAGCATCCGGCCGGGCGCACGAACATCCCCTCCGCGAGGGTGACGGGATTGTTTTCGGCGTCTACAGCGCGGTCTCCTGCCTGCAGAATGACTTTCTTGAGGTTGATGTCCCCATTCCCCAGTTCCGGCAGCCGTTCGAGGATGACGGGCTGATAGGTGTAGGCGTGATAGTCCACAGGGCCATCGTACAGCGCTTGCAAGACGTGACGGGCGGTGCGCTGTGAGGCGCTGCTGTACCAATACAGGGATTCGGGCTCCTGTTCCTGGCACACGGTGAGGGTTGTGGGCGGCGGAGGGGTGGGCGTGGGGGGCGCGGTAGGCGTCGGCGTCGCGGTGGCAGTGGGGGTCGCCGTGGC
>JAAZNO010000159.1 GCA_012798275.1 Chloroflexota bacterium | reverse complement strand
TATGCTTCCCACACCTATCACGCCTTTCCGGCAAAATTCCCGCCCCAATTGCCCCGCCGATTTATCGAAAGCTTGACCGCCCCAGGGGACATCGTCCTGGATCCCATGGCCGGTTCAGGCACGACCATCGTTGAGGCATTCCTGAACGGAAGACATGGCATCGGCATGGATCTGGATCCCCTCGCCCTGCAGCTAGGACGGGTCAAGACGACGCCCCTTAACGTTGAAGCCGCCGCAGAAGTGGGCTTTGCCGTCATCAGAGAGGCCCAGGAGCTGTGTCAAAAACAGCCGCACACGTTACAGGAGCAGCTTGATCAGCGTTTCAAGCCTGAAGAGCGCGCCTTTATAGACTATTGGTTTTCACCTGCCGTCCAGCTGGAACTTATCGCCCTCCTCTCCGAAATCGAGAGGACTGAGGATCCAAAAATCAGAGCTTTTTTGGAGCTGGTTTTTTCTGCCATCATCATCACCAAATCGGGGGGCGTCTCCCTGGCCCGCGATCTGGCCCACACCCGGCCGCATCGGGTGTCAGACAAAGCATCGCGTTCGGCATTGGTGGAATTTTCCAAAAGGCTCAAGAAGAATCTCGAAAGCGCGACAGAGCTCTCCTTTGACATGCCTGCGCCCCACTTCATTCATGGCAATGCCATGGCTTTGCCGCTCCCCGACGATAAGGTGGATCTCATTGTGACGTCGCCGCCGTATGCCTCCAACGCCATTGACTACATGCGCGCTCACAAATTTTCCCTCGTATGGTTTGGACATACGCTGCAACAACTGAGTGATTTGCGTAGTCAGTATATCGGGCACGACGCCGTTCAGGGATTCAACCTGCTGCCGCTTCCCAACGCCGTCCAAGAAATCGTCGAGGCTGTGGCACAAGTAGACAGTAAGAAGTCCCAAACGTTACACCGCTATTATTCCGAAGCCACATGTTTTTTGAGCGAGATGTGCAGAGTGCTCAAGCCTGGCCGCGCCGCTATCGTGGTCGTCGGCTCCTCTGTAATGCGTGGGATTGATACACAAACTGACCGCTGTCTGGCCGAAATCGGCAAGGCCATCGGCTTTACCGGGGCCACGATTGCAGTTCGACGCCTCGACCGGGACAAACGGATGATGCCGGCTCGCAACCGGGAGAAGGCCGCGACCTCCCTGATTGAAGCGCGGATGCATGAGGAGTACATCATCGCTTTTTACAAAGGATGAAGCGAGAAGGCGAAAAAGCGGAAAGGTGGAAATGGATACCTTCGAGGATCTGCGCGAGAATTATCATCGCAACATTTGTGCTCAACTCCTGGGGTACAAAAACAAGGTATTGAATATCGCCGACCGTAGCAGTCAACGCAGCCAGCAATTAGCCGAAGGGATGCTCCAAGCTATGGGGTATCCTCCCTGCCCCACGCCACCCACGGGTCAAGGAGCGGGAGCCTTGTTTGAAAGCCTGACCCGGGATTACCTTCAGCGAGCGTTGCCTCTGCTAACTCACATTCGGCCAGGAAAATGGTCTTTTGCCGTGAGTGAAATCTCTGCATTTGATCAATATGAGCACCTGAAAGATCTTGCCACCGTGCTAAAACTTCAGCCTCAGCTGCAAGCAGCGCTCGGCGACTACATCATCCGGCCCGATATTATCATCGCCCGAATCCCTCTCACGGATAAAGAAATCAATGAACCCGTGCCCGTTCTACGAGGAGAGTGCGCCACTTTAACCTCGCTGCGGCAAGCCAACAACCCCCAGGCAAACCCCATTCTCCATGCCAGCATCTCGTGCAAGTGGACCATGCGCAGCGATCGGTCCCAAAATGCACGCACCGAGGGCCTGAATCTGATCCGCAATCGCAAAGGCCACACCCCCCACATCGCTATCGTCACGGCGGAGCCTTTGCCAAGCCGTATTGCCTCCGTTGCTTTGGGCACCGGCGACGTGGACTACGTCTATCACATGGCGCTATATGAATTACAAAAAGCCATTGAAGAAATCAAGGACGAATCGCTCTCCGATATCTTCAGCCTTCTTGTCCAGGGCAAACGCCTGCGTGACATCAGCGACCTGCCCTTCGACCTGGCAATCTAAGGACGCTCATTCAAAGAATTCTTGAATTTCTATCCGGGTGTATCCGTGAGTCATTTTTCAGAAAGGAGACACAGTATGCGACCACATTGGTTCTACCTGCTCTTGCTGTTGAGTCCGCTGTTGAGCGCCTGCGGGACGCCCACCCCCGCCGCGACGCCGACGGCGAGCCCCACGACAGCAGCGCCCGCTACGACGGAGGCGCCTACCGCGCCGCTCGTCACCCCCGAAGCCACAGACGACCGGCTCTACCTGGCGATCATCTGGCATCAGCACCAGCCCGTCTACTTCAAGGATCCCGAAACCGGCGTTTACGCCAAACCGTGGGTGCGGCTCCATGCCGCCAAGGATTACGTGGACATGGCGGCGATGCTGAAGGCGTATCCCAGCGTCCATGTCACCTTCAATCTCACACCCAGCCTGCTGCGGCAGCTGGAGGACCTGGCGACTGGCGCCAAAGACGCCTACTGGATCCACACCGAGGTCCCCGCCGGGGAGCTCACCGACGATCAAAAGCGCTTCATCCTGCGCTACTTCTTCGACATCAACTCCAAAATCATCCAGCGCTTCCCCCGCTACGAGGAACTCCGCCTCAAACGGCCTGCCGATGACGCCGCCGTGGAAGAAGCGCTCGCCGGCGGGTGGAGCACCCAGGATTTCCTCGACTTGCAAGTGCTCTTCAACCTCGGCTGGACCGATCCCGACTGGCTCGCCCAGGCACCGCTGGCTGACCTGGTGGCT
>JAAZNO010000716.1 GCA_012798275.1 Chloroflexota bacterium | reverse complement strand
GTCACCGCGCTGAACGCCTCAAAGCTGCCCTTTGTGCTTGTGGGACGGCATCCCAGCGCGCCGGAGGTGAGTTACGTGGATGTAGATAACATTTCCAGCGCTCAGATGGCCGTCGAGCACCTTTACCGGCTCGGGTATCGGCGTATCGCTACCATTACGGGGATGCTGGACACCATTTCTGGCGTGGATCGCCGGCAGGGCTATGAGAATGCGCTCCGCATCCATGCCATCCCCGTTGATCCGGCGCTGATTGTGGAGGGCGGCTTCAGTGAGACGGGAGGCGAGGCGGCGATGCGGCGCCTCTTGCCGCTGCGCCCCGACGCGATTTTCATTGCCAGTGACGCGATGGCTGCGGGCGCGCTGCGCGTGTTGCGCGAGGCGGGCCTGCGCGTGCCGCAGGACATGGCCGTGGTGAGCTTCGACGACACACCTATCGCCAGTCGCACCGAGCCGCCGCTCACGACCGTCCGGCAACCCATTGAGGCCCTGGGGGAGACGGCGGTCAACACCTTGCTGCATGTGCTGGAGCATCCCGACGCCGGGCCGCGACGGGTGATCCTGCCGACGCGGTTGATCATCCGGGAATCGTGCGGCGCCAGTCAACGCCTGTAGGGAAGAGGGCGCCTCGAGTCCATAGCTTTGACAGAACTGACGTATCATTCCGCGGCGGGGCGTGGCGGGTCTAAAGATAAGGTAATGGTTCAGCCTGGTGTCAGGTAGCTCGACGGCGATGGATGAGCCTTGGTGAGCTGCAGCTTTTGCCCCTCCCCTAGCCCCAAAATAAGGGGGTTTTGCAGGCGGGCATAGCCCGCCCGCAAAACCCCACAAAAAAATCCCCCTTCCCCCCGCGCGCGCGGGGGGAAGGGGCCAGGGGATAGGGGGCAAAAGTTGATTCTCAATCTTCAGCAGTCGCCAGGAAACCTTGTGTTTTTTAGCCAATGGCTGAACAGTTACAAGATAAGAAACTGCGCGTTTTCGGCATTTTCTGCGGTTAGATTTGCTCATACCAGGTGGGGGATGGAGGTATGGAATGCGCTATGGCTTTTTTGACGATCAACGTCGTGAGTATGTGATCACTCGTCCGGATACACCGTTGCCATGGATCAATTATTTGGGCAGTCAGGATTATTTCGGCCTCATCTCCAACACGGCGGGCGGCTATTCCTTCTACCGCGATGCGCGGCTGCGACGGCTCACCCGTTACCGCTACAACAACGTGCCCTTGGACAGCGGCGGCCGCTATCTCTACCTGCGGGATGACGCTTCCGGCGCTTTCTGGTCACCGACCTGGCAGCCGACGCAGACGCCGTTGGAGGAGTACACCTGTCGCCATGGCATGGGCTACACGCTCATCAGCTCGCTCCGCGACGGCATTGCGGTGGAGGTCCGCTACTTCGTCCCCTTGGATGAGACCCTGGAGATCTGGCAGCTCACGGTGGCGAATCGCCGCGCCGAACCGGCGACGCTTTCCCTGTTTTCGCTGGTGGAATTCGCGCTTTGGGACGCCCAGGATGACGCCACCAACTTCCAGCGCAATTTCAGCATCGGCGAGGTGGAAGTGGAAGAGGGCGTCATCTACCACAAGACGGAATACCGGGAGCGCCGCAATCACTTCGCGTATTTCGCCTGTTCCGCGCCGGTCGTCGGCTTCGACACGCAGCGTGACGCCTTTCTGGGGCCGTATCGCGGCTGGGCGGCGCCGCAGGTTGTCGTCGAGGGGGCCGCGCGCAATTCCGTAGCGCATGGCTGGGCCCCCATCGGTTCGCATCACGTGCGGCTGGAACTTGCGCCCGGCGCGTCGCAGCAGGTGATCTTCCTCCTCGGCTATCACGAGAACCCCCGCAACGCCAAATTCGCTGATGCGGCCCTGCAGGTGCTCAACAAGACGACGGTCAAGCCGATCATCGCGCGTTACTTCGATCCCGCCCAGGTGGACGCCGCGTTCGAGGCGCTGCGCGGCTATTGGGACGACTTGCTGGGACGGCTGACGGTGACGACGCCCGACGGGCACACGAACCGCATGGTCAACATCTGGAACGCCTATCAGTGTATGATCACCTTCAACATGTCCCGTTCCGCCTCGTATTTCGAATCGGGGATGGGGCGGGGGATGGGCTTCCGCGATTCCAACCAGGACTTGTTGGGCTTCGTGCCCATGGCGCCAGAGCGCGCCCGCGAGCGGATTCTTGACATCGCGGCGACGCAACTGCCCGATGGCGGCGCCTATCACCAGTATCAGCCCCTCACCAAGCGGGGAAATGATGCTGTTGGCAGCGGCTTCAACGACGATCCCTTGTGGTTGATCTTGAGCGTCGGCGCGTATTTGCGGGAGACGGGCGATGGGTCCCTCCTGGCGGAACCGGTGCCTTACGACAACGCGCCCGGCACGGAGACGTCGCTCTATGAGCATTTGGAGCGCGCTGTGCAGTACACCCTGGAGCGCCTGGGGCCGCACGGCCTCCCGCTCATCGGGCACGCGGATTGGAACGATTGCCTCAATCTCAACACCTTCTCGGACGAGCCGGGGCAATCGTTTCAGGTCCTTCAGAGCCAGGACGGCAAGACGGCGGAATCGGTCTTCATCGGCGGGCTGTTCGTGCTGGCGGCGGACGAGCTGGCGTCCATCAGCGCGGAGGCGTGTCGGCGAGGGGGCGAAGCGCTGGACGTGCGGCCCGCTGCGGCGCAATTCTACCGCGAGGCGGCCCGGCAGATGCGGGAGACGGTCCTGGCGCACGGCTGGGACGGCGAGTGGTTCCTGCGGGCTTACGATCATTTCGGGCACAAGGTGGGCTCGCGGGAGTGCGATGAGGGGCGCCTCTTCATCGAGCCGCAAGGGATGTGTGTGATGGCGGGCATCGGCGTGGAGTCGGGGCACGCGGAACGGGCGCTGACGGCGGTGGCGCAGCAT
>JAAZNO010000158.1 GCA_012798275.1 Chloroflexota bacterium | reverse complement strand
GTCGTCCCAAAGGAAAGGTCGGTGTCGGGACGGCTGGCGTGGAGGTAGTAGACGCCCAAGGCCGCTTCCGAGCTGAGCGCGAGCTCGTCGTTGAAAGTGCCCATGTCGGTCAAGGGCAACGTGTTGGAATAGAGCTGTCGCCCCTGGGGATCCTCAATCCGCACCTGCAGGCTCTCGATCCCCACCGGCAGGCTGTAGCGAGCGTCATCGTCGGCGCGGAGAATGCCCTTGAAGTAGACCGTTTGCCCGGGGCGATAGAGGGGGCGTTCCGTGTAGAGGTAGCCCCGATAATGACTCAAGTCGTAGCCGTAGTCCAGCCCAAACTGCCACGGCTCGATCCCCTGCGTCCAGCTGTTGTACGTCACGGAAAAGTCGGGGTCGCCGGGGCTGCCGGAGAAAACGAAGAGGTCCTCCCACAGGTTCTCGCGTCGGAGGTCTTGCGACAGCCACAGCCCATCGGCGTCAGTCTCGCCGCCGGCAGTCCAGCCGCTGCTGGCAGAATTGAGGCGCAGCTTCAGCCCCGAACGCGGCAACCCGGTCGCCAGATCGGTCGCCCAGACGAGCGTCTCCGTTTCGGATTCCTTGAGGGTGAGGTTGAGGCCGGATTTGACGAAGAGCAGGCGTTCCGGCGCCTGGTCGGGCGAGGCGGCGAGCACTTCCGGCGCCGTGAGGCGCAGGTAGTAGATACCGGGCGGGAGGGGCGTCGCGGCGTTGGAACGCAAAGGGATCGGGATAAGGGCGTCGGTGTTGCGGGACTGGTCCACCGGCACGGTCCATTGCTGCACGAGTTGCGCCGGGGTCGGATCGAATTTGTCCCAGGCGTCCCACCCGCCATAGGCGCTCAGGTTCATGAAAGTGTCCTCGTCCAGCGCGTAGAGTTCCACCTCCAGCCGCGAGACGTTGCGCGCTCCGGCATAGACCACCGTCTCCGTGTAAGCGCCGTAGACCTGCAACCGCTCCGCCTGACGCAGCTGGACATAGGGCTCCAGGTCGCCGGTCGTGAAACGCACGTCCACGGCGCGACCCAGGGGAGTCCCGTAGCGATCCGGCGCGCGCGCGTCGAGCTGCACGCGGTACGCCGTCTGCGGCCGCATCTCAAAGGAAAGTCGGAGCTGGGTGTCGGAAGACGTCCAATCCGTGTAGACTTCCGTGACGGCGGGGGTGATGCGCACATAGCGCATGAAGCCTTCCCGCAACATCGGGCTCGCGAAGGTGATTTCCACCTCACCCTGCGGGTTGACATTGACTGCCCCGTTGCGCGGCGTGATGTTCTCCACACCCGGCGGCGGCGCGACGCGAAAAGTGGAAATCGTGTCGCTGATCGTCACCCGCGGTCCCGACGCCGCCGCGACACCCGCCCGCAGCCGGGCGATGACGGCCGCGCCGCGCGGCAACGGCGTCGTCGGCGTGAAGATGAGGGTCTCCGTCATCGCGGGGGTTGCGCCGCCTGACCAGCCGATCGTCCCAGAGAGGCTCTGCCCGGCGGTCTCCAGCGTCAAGCGTTCCACCGCCGTCGCGTGCTGCACCGGCTGATTGAAGATCACGCGCACAGGCTGCGCCGGCCCCGCAAACGGCTCGCCGTCGGCCGGCTCCAGCGCCACGACCGCG
>JAAZNO010000715.1 GCA_012798275.1 Chloroflexota bacterium | reverse complement strand
TCCAGACAGCGGTGGTAACTGCTGAGGGCTTTTTCCCAATCCCCTTGATTCTTTTGCAGGATGCCTAAATTGTTTAACGGCCGCGCCATGCCGACCACATCGCCTACCTGCTCCAGGAGTTCCAGCGACTTCTGGACTGCCGCTGTGGCTTTCTCCAGGTCGCCCTGGGCGTAGTACACCGCTCCCAAACGGTTGAAGATAGCGGAAAGCGGCCCGTACAGCTGGTGTTGCCCGGCGAGCTGGGCCGCCTGTTCCAGCCAGCGTTGCGCCGTCGTGACATCCCCCTGCCGCAAAGAGAGCCATCCCAGCTCCGAGTCGAGCTGCGCCTCCACTTTGGGGAGGGGATGCGGCGCCAGGCGGAGCTGCGCCAGCCCCTGCCGCAGCCAGATCTCTGCTTCCTGCTGATTGCCCTTTTTGTGCCATACCTGCCCCAACTTCAGCATCACTTCGGCCGCGTCTTCCTGAAAACCTTCGGTCGGGCTTTCCAGGGCGGCCCGATAACAGGCGATCGCTTCCTCATAATTGCCAACATGCTGGTTGATGTCGCCCAGGCCGATGTTGGCCTGCCGACGTTCCACGGCATAGGTCTCGATATGCTGCGCCAACTGCAGGGCACGGCTGTAATAGTCCAGCGCTTCCCGGTTGGCAAAGCGCTGACGGGCGCGATCCCCTGCCAATAGCAGATACTTGAGCGCCTTGCTGCGCTCACCGGCGCGATCGTAGTGCAGGGCGAGCACCTCCACGTGCGGCGCCAGATCCGCCGCGTACAGCTGCTCGATTGCCTCGGCGATGTTGCGATGGAGCAGGGGCCGCTGGCTCCGCAGCAGGCTGCTGTAGATCGTCTCCTGGGTCAAAATGTGGCGGAACGCATAGACTTTCTCTTCGCCTTCATGCCGCTCGACGAGCAGTCCCATCTCCGTGAGCCGCTCTAGCGCCGGCAAGACGTTGGCGCTGCCCTGCTGCCGTCGCCGGACCTCGTTGAGCAGGCTGGCGGAAAATTGCAGGCCGATGACGGCCGCATCGCGCAAGAGGTTCCGCAGGTCTTCAGGTAACCGATCCACACGCGCCATCATCAACCCGCGCAGGGTGGTGGGGATTTCCAGCGTTTCAGTGTTGATGAGGGGACTGACTTCCCATTGACCGTTGGCTGCGTGGACCAGCTGGCGCTCGATGAGCGTGCGCACGAATTCCTCGATGTAGAAGGGATTGCCCTCGGCGTGGCGCAGGAGCAATTGGATCATCGCTTCGGGCAGCTCACGGACGTTGATCAGATTCTCAAGCAAGGCGCGGCTGTCTTCATTCGACAGCGGGCTGACGTTGATTTCCGTCACCAGGAGGCCTGTTGCGGCCTCGCCTGCCGCGGCCCAGCTGAGCGGCTTTTCCGGCTGTGGGCGGGTGATCACGCACAACAGCACGGGCAACTCCCGGGTCAGCGAGACGAGCGCGTTCAACATGTCATGCGAGAGATCGTCGGCCCAGTGGAAATCCTCCAAAATCAGAATGAGCGGGCATTCCGCGCTGAGGGTCACGGCCCATTCGCGCATTGCCAGCAAAGTCAGTTTTTTGATCTGTTCCGGCTCCAATTCCCGCAGGGCGGAATG
>JAAZNO010000714.1 GCA_012798275.1 Chloroflexota bacterium | reverse complement strand
CCGGCCTGACGCGAGCAAACGCGCTCAAGGAGCGGGCCAATCGTAGATCAGCGCCAGCAAGCGTTGATCGGGAGCCCGCAGCTCGTGAACGGCGCCGCCGGGATAACGCGCTTGCAGGGCCGTGAATTCCCCCGCGCGCTCCGGCACCAGAATGAAGCGCGCCGGCGCGGCCACTTCCGGAATCTCGTTGGGCAACACGTCCATGCCAGGCTGGTCGCGCAGCAGAAACGCCAGTGTCCCAAAATCCCAATAGATGAATGGGGCGCCGAAGAAGTACGTCATGCCGGCCGCCGGATGCGCCGCGCCATAGCGAGCGACCTCCGTCGCTACCCAGGCGGTAGGATTGCCGTAGGTGCGGCGAGGGGTGTACACGCCAAAGTAAAAGCCCAGGTTGGCCAGCGCCATGATGGCCAGCATCAGCCCCACGACGCGCGGCAGCCAGTCCACCTTCCGCCGCGGGGACGCCGGCAACGCCGTGAAAATCGCCTCCACGCCCCAGCCCACGCTTAGCGCGACCGCTGGCACCAGCAGCAGGCCGCGCTGGCTGCTGGGTGGATTTTCCGTCACCACCCAGGCCAGCACCAACGTGGACCAAAACCACAACAGCGTCAAGCCCCGCGCCGGCCAGCGCGCCCGCAACAGCGCCGCGACCATCCCCACCAGCAACAGCGTGCCGGAAATGAAATCAAGCAACGGCGCCTGGGGGTAATACCAGAAAGTGGGATCGGGCGTCAGATGAAACGCCGTGACCGCTTTCCAGAACTGCTGGCCCAACAATGCGAGCGCGCTGCGCCCCGTCAACGCCATCTCCCGCGTCAGCCATCCCGAGGCAAAGATGCTGACAGAACTGGCGCGCGCGGTCAAATCCCCCGGATGCGCCGCATACCAGATCCACAACGGCGCAGTCATGGTCAGCCATCCCAGAGCCAGGCACACCAGCCCGCGGCGATGGCGCGCCCAAAAACGCGGCTCGACAAGCAACCGCCAAACGAGGAACAGTCCTACCATCCCCGTGACCCAGCGCGCGCCGAAATACGTGTACCAGCCCAGGCCCGCCGCGAGGCCCGCCCAGCCCCACGCCGCCGGGGTCTCGCCCTCCACGCCGCTGTACAACGCGCGCCACAGCTGCCAGAAGGTCAGGGTCGCGATCAGCGGATCAAAAATCTGGTTCGACGCGAGGCGGCTGAAATGCAGGTGATAGGCGGAAAACGCGACGACGAGCGCCGCCGCCCACCCCACACGGCGCCCGCCCATCTCACGCGCCAGGAGGAAAGTCGTGAGCACAGTCAGCGTCCCCACGAGCGCCGAAAGCGCCCGCGCGCCCGCCATCCCCGCGCCGAAAAGCCGCATCGCCGCACCGTAAAGCAGAAACGAGAGCGTCGGCACCGAATACCAGCTCGTGGCAAAGGGATTTCCCAGGGGCCGTTCCACCAGCTGCCAGCTCAGGAGCGCCTGCGTCCCCTCATCGCCGCCGAAATTCGCCGGGACACGCCCCAACGCTACCCCACGCACCAACAGCGCCGCTATCAGCAGGAGGCTCAGAGCCAGCGCTTCCTGGCGTCCCAGACGCGCCAGGGT
>JAAZNO010000157.1 GCA_012798275.1 Chloroflexota bacterium | reverse complement strand
TACGATCATGATCGGTGAGTTCCCCTCACGTCCCTCACGTCAAACGGAGGCATTATGAGTGACCACGGAGAGGATCAACAGAAATACCCGCCTTTACCCATCCTGCCGACCCATGTAGGCATTATCATGGATGGCAATGGCCGTTGGGCGCAGGCGCGTGGTTTGCCGCGGTTAGCCGGGCATCGCGCCGGGGTCGAAAACCTGCGGCGAGTGTTGCGCGCCGCCGTTGATTTTGGCATTCCTATTCTGACTCTGTATGCCTTTTCCACTGAGAATTGGAAACGTCCAGAAGCGGAAGTGCGCGGCCTGTTGCACTTGCTGCGTGAGGGTCTGACGAAAGAAGTTGGCGAATTGCACAAAAATGGAGTACAATTGAGGCATCTTGGAGACCTCTCGGCGTTGCCGGGCGATCTCCAGCACCGTGTTCAGGACGCTCTGGAACTGACCCGTCATAACACCGCTCTGATTGCCAATATCGCTTTCAACTACGGTGGCAGGATGGAACTGGTCGAGGCCATGCGCGCTATCGCCCGCGAGGGGCTGCGTCCTGAGGAGATCACCGAGGAAGTGATCAGCAATCACCTTTTCACCGCCGGCTTGCCGGATCCGGACCTCATCATTCGCACGAGCGGCGAGTTTCGGATCAGCAATTTTCTGATCTGGCAAGGCGCCTACGCGGAATATTACATCCCTTCGGTGTACTGGCCTGATTTCGACAAGGATGAGTTTTACAAGGCCCTCCAGAGTTTTTCTCAACGAGAGCGCCGTTATGGAGCTCTGAGCGAGGCATAGCCCTGTCGTCCGTCCGGCAGCGTTCCTGGCCGACCGTTGTAAGACCCGGCGGTCGGGGCCGGGAACGACAGGAGTTCGGAGACTGTGCTCGCCAGTCGTGATGCAGCCGGCATATCCATTACTTTCTACCTCACCAGGAATGGATCTCAAGTCATGAAAACTCGTATCATCAGCGCGGCCGTTTTGCTTCCTGTGGCCATTGCCGCGATCGTTTATGGCGGCTGGCCCTTTACGTTGTTGGTCACCGTAGCGGTAGGGGCGGCGAGCTGGGAATATGTCCAGATGCTGCGCCGCAAGGGCTACACTCTCTCGCCGGTGTGGATGTGGCTGATCATCCTGATCTGGCTGGCGGATGCGCGCTTTGGATTGGGCGAATGGCTGAGGCTGGGCCTGGCGTTGGTGATGCTGGCAGCGTCTGGCTGGCAGGTGTTGCGGCGGAGCAAGGTGGATCCCACGGCCAGTTGGGCGTTGCCGCTGGCCGGCGGGTTGTACCTGGGGATAGGCGGGGCTTATTTGCTGCGGTTGCGCCTGGGCGTTGATGGGCTGTGGTGGGTGCTGCTGGCGTTGCCGGTCGTGTGGATTGGCGACTCGGCGGCCTATTTTGTGGGGCGGCGCTATGGCCAGCACAAGATGATCCCGGCGGTGAGCCCCGGCAAGAGCTGGGAAGGGTATGCCGCCGAAGTCGTGGGCGGACTGGCCGCTGGCGCGCTGTTGGGAGGGTTGTGGCCGCGCGTCGCCGGTGCGGCGTTGACCCTGAACTGGTGGCGCGGTTTGCTTGTCGGCGGTTTGTTGGCGGCGGCGACGCCGTTAGGCGATTTCTTCATCTCGGTCATCAAACGCGAGGTAGGCGTCAAGGACTCTGGGAACCTCATCCCCGGTCATGGGGGCGCATTGGATCGGATTGATTCGTTGCTCTGGACCGGCGTGTTGACGTATGCGGTGTTGCAGCTGCTCCTCTGAGCGCTGTTGACTTGACCCCATGGTGAAGCGCGTCAGCGAGACCGATTTGGGCTTTTCTGGCTGGCGTCTCCAAAACCGTGTAGAATTCCTTCCAGGGTTGCCCTGTGGGTTCCAAGATGGAATGACCGGTGTAGGTCCGAGACTAAACGCCTGGAGATTGCTTTCAACGCTTCTGCACTGCTCCGTCTAGCTCAAGTGGCCAGGCAGCAATTGGTGGATCTGTGCAATTTGTCGCTTTCAGATTGCCCCTTCTCCGGCCCCCTCCCCAACGGCGCAGGCGCCGTTGGGAAGGAAGAGAAAAAATAAGGGGGTTTTGCAGGCGGGCGTAGTCCGCCTGCAAAACCCCACAAAAAAAGTTCCCCTTCCCCCCGCGAGCGCGGGGGGAAGGGGCCAGGGGATAGGGGGCAAAAATTGATACTTAATCTTCAAGAGTCGCCATGAAATATTGCGTTTTTTTAGTCAGTGGCTGGACAGTTACCCTGTGAGCCATAACCCGTGAGCAAAGGCTGCAACGGCTCACGGGTCGGCTGGGGATGGAATCCTCAGCCTGACAGGAGCCAACCGCGCTGAAGCGCACTGTTTGGGGACGTATCAGCCTTGGGGACCAGGAATTTCAATTTCTGATTCGTGAAATTCGTGTTCATTCGGGGCCATTTTCGAAGGAGGTAACAACGTGGATTCACAATATGACCATGAGACAAGGGAAGATCGAGAAGATCGGGATGATTATGAAGCGCCCTCCTATTATGAGGAAGGCGATGAATCTAAAGTGGAAACTCTGGATCACGGACAGGCTGTTACCGGCGTCTATCCTCAGCCGACCCTGGTGGTAACCCCTGAGGAGCCTTTGACGGTGCCGGCTTTTGATCTGAATGCGATCGAACCTCATGAGCCGGAGATCGAAGAGGCCGATTTGGGGGGCCAGCCCCCCTTGCCCGCTGAGGAGGCCCATGCCGGTGAGAGCCCGGCGTTGACGGTGGAAATGCCCCTCGCGGAAGCGGCCCCTCCCTCTGTCGCTGTGACCCAGCCTGTTGAGGAAAAGGGTGAGGAACTTGAGGAAGGTGTGGAGGAGGTAGCCGAAGCGCCCGCCGCTCCTGAGCAACCGGCGGTCGAAGAGGAGTCAACGGACATCCTGCGGCGGCTGGACATGCGCACGCTGGACGGTATGCACCTGCCGGAATTGCGTGAACTGGCGCGTGCGTATAACGTTTCGGGCTACAGTCGCCTGAAGAAAGACGACTTAATCCTGCTGCTGCTCAAAGTGAAGGCGGAACGCGAAGGGTTTGCCTTCGGCGGCGGCATTCTGGAGATCACCAACGAGGGCATTGGGTTCTTGCGTTCGTCGCGTTATCTCCCCGGCGCTGATGACGCCTATGTTTCCCAGAGCCAGATTCGCCGGTTTGGGTTGCGCACCGGCGACATGGTCTCCGGCCAGGTCCGCCCGCCCAAGGAAACTGAGAAGTATCGCAGCCTGTTGCGCGTCGAGGCCGTGAACGGCATGGACCCCGAGATTGCCAAACGCCGCCCGCACTTCCGCCAACGCACCCCCATCTTCCCCACCCGGCGCTTTAACCTGATCTCCGATCCGATGAACTTCACCCAACGCCTGTTGGAACTCGTGGCCCCCATCGGTTTTGGACAGCGCGGTTTGATCGTCTCGCCGCCCAAAGCGGGCAAGACCTCCGTATTGAAGCAGATCGCTAACGGGATCTCTGCCAATCATCCAGACGTGCATCTGATGGTGGTGCTCATCGGCGAGCGCCCCGAAGAGGTGACGGACATGGATCGCTCCGTAGAGGCGGAAGTGATCAGCTCCACCTTCGATGAGAGCGTCGTCCATCAGGCGAAAGTGGCGGAGATGGCGTTGGAACGCGCCAAACGGTTGGTCGAGATGGGACGGGACGTGGTGATCCTGCTCGACAGCATCACCCGCCTGACGCGCGCCTATAACCTGGTGGTACAGCCGAGTGGCCGCACACTCTCCGGTGGCTTGGACCCGGCCGCGCTCTATCCGCCCAAGCAGTTCTTCGGTGCGGCGCGTAACATCGAGGAAGGCGGAAGCCTCACCATTCTGGCAACGTGTTTGATTGACACCGGCAGCCGGATGGACGACTTAATCTATGAGGAATTCAAGGGCACCGGCAACATGGAGCTGCACCTGAGCCGCAAGTTGCAAGAACGCCGCATCTTCCCTGCGCTCGACATCGTGCGTTCGGGGACCCGCCGTGAGGAGCTGCTGTTGGATCCGGAGACGCTGCGCAAAGTGTGGTTGCTGCGGCGGATGGTGGCCCAGATGATGGCGCCGCCGCCCGGCGGAGCCGGCTACGACATCACGACCGCTACCGAGGCGCTGCTGCAACAGATGCGCAAGACGCGCACCAATTATCAATTCCTTGAGGTGCTCACCAAGAATACGCGCTGAGCTGCACCGGTCATTCCTGCGGATGGAGCAGAAAGGGTTTGACAACCTTAACCCCTCGTTTAGAATAGACGCTATGGTGGCACAAACATATGAGGACGGGGCGATCCGTGAACGTGACCGGTTGAGTGTCGTGCTCGCGGTCACGTTCACGGGGGTCACCCTGCTGCGTTTTGTCGAACTGCCCACTTTCTCCTGGAGCGTGCGGGAGATCCTGGGTTCTCCCTTGGGATTGACCATCACGGGCGACTGGGTACAGGTCTTCCTCATGATGGGCCTGGTCGCCTCGGGGACGTTTTCCCTCCTTCAGACCCATCCTGACAGGGCATCGCGCGAGCGCCCATTCCTGTTTTATCTGATTACCCCCACCCTGGGCGCGCTATGGTGCGCCCTGATCCTGGTGGGGGTTTCATCCTGGCCCCTGTGGTTGGGCAGCCTGGTGGGGTCAGGAATCCTCATCGGCTTGTTGATGCATCTCACCTACCGGAGCCTTTCCCCTCGCAGCGCGGGTTTTGCCAGCGCGCGGACGCTGTTGAACATCGCCGCTTACCTGTTCAGTTTTGCGCTCTTCAGTTTGAGCCTGCGCGCGCGGGGACGCGCTTTGGTGACCGGGCCGGTGGTCTTGCTGTTGAGCGGCGCCTGGGCTCTGGAATTGCTCAGCGCGGGGGCGATGAAACAGAGCGCCGTGTGGCTTTTCAGCGGCGTCATCGCGTTGCAATCTGCCGAACTGGCCTGGGTGTTAGGATATTGGCCCATCACGCCCTGGATGGGTGCCATTATGTTGACCCTGGCGCTGTACCTGAGCGTGGGGGTGTGCTATCAATACCTGCTCGGTAAATTGACGCGCCAGGTGGTCATAGAATTTTCGTTGTTGACCCTGGCGGTATTTTTGCTGGTCCTGTTTATCAGACCCTGACCGTTTTTGATCTTAAGTGGTGTTGAAGGAGTCTCTGACGATGGATGTTGAACTGAACCCTGTGATTCATGCGCGGCTGCCCCGCCGCATCAAGCGCCTGGAGTTTCTGGCCTATAACCTGTGGTGGTCCTGGGACCGCGAGGCCCGCGATCTGTTCAAGCGGATGGATCGGACCTTGTGGACCACCACGCGCCACAATCCGGTGCGGATGTTGATGGAAACGTCGGACGCAAATCTGGCAGCGTTGGCGAAGGATCCTACGTTCTTGCGCCAGTACGACGCGGTGCTGATGGAAATGGACCGCGACCTGGGAAATGGGCATCACTGGTTCGCCCAGACATATCCGCAGCTGCGGGGCGAAATGATTGCCTATCTTTCGGCTGAGTTCGGGGTGCACAGCTCGCTGCCCATCTATTCCGGCGGCCTGGGCATTCTCTCCGGCGATCACAACAAAGAGGCCAGCGATCTGGGGTTGCCGTTCATTGGCGTGGGGTTCCTGTATGAGCAGGGGTACTTCTCGCAGCGCCTGGATCAGAGCGGTTGGCAGGAAGCCATCTATCCCGAACTGCGGCCTGGCGAGGTGGCGTTGCTGCCCAAACTTTGCGACGACGGGACCTGCGTCCGCATCAAGGTGGCCGTCGGCGACCGCGAAGTCGCGTTGCGCGTGTGGGAAGTGCTCGTTGGACGTGCGCGCCTGTACCTGATGGACGCGAACGTGGAGGAAAATGCCCCCTGGGATCGGGAACTGACGGCCCGGCTCTACGGCGGCGACCGCGAGATGCGCCTGCAGCAGGAGATCCTCCTGGGCATCGGCGGGGTGCGGATTGTGCGCGCGCTGGGGCTGCACCCGGCGGTGTGGCATCTCAATGAAGGACATTCGGCCTTCATGGTGCTTGAACGGCTGAAGGAATACGTCTCGGAGGGACGGAGCTGGGAAGAGGCCGTGAAACATGTCCGCGCCGGCACGGTGTTCACCACACATACGCCGGTCCCTGCTGGACACGACACCTTCAGCTTCGCGCAGGTGGAGCGCTACTTCCACAACTATTGGCCCCAGATGGGCATCAGCCGGGACGAGTTCATGGCGTTGGGCAGTTTTGATAGCGGCTACGGCGCCAACTTCAACATGACGGCGCTGGCGATGCGGCTTGCGGGTCGGGTCAACGGCGTGAGCGCCTTGCACGGCGAGGTCTCCCGTCGCATGTGGCGCACTCTCTGGCCCGAAAAGAAAGAGGAAGAAATCCCCATCGGCCATGTGACCAACGGGGTACATCTCGCGTCATGGATGGGCGAGGCGATGCACCGCATCTACCGGCAATACCTCAGCCCCGATTGGCTGGAGCGGCAGGACGAACCGATGTTGTGGGAGCGCATCGAGGACGTGCCGGATCAGGTGCTCTGGGACGCGCACGTCTACCTCAAAGCCAAGCTCTTCTCGGCCATGCGGGAGCGCGCACGTCAGGCGCGGATGCAGCTGCAAACTTCGCCGGAACATCTGCTGGCTTCGGGCATCATGTTGGATCCCGAGGCACTGGTGATCGGCTTCGCGCGCCGGTTTGCGACCTATAAGCGGGCAAACTTGATCTTCCGTGACATCGAGCGGCTCAAGGCGTTGATCCATGACCGCTATCGCCCGGTGCAGTTCGTTTTCGCCGGCAAGGCGCATCCCGCCGACGATCCCGGCAAGCGCTTGCTGCAGGAACTGCATCAGTGGGCCCGCAGCCCTGAAATGGGCGGTCGTATCGCCTTTGTCGAGGATTACGACATGCACATCGCCCGCTATCTGGTGCAAGGGGTGGATGTGTGGATGAACACGCCCCGCAAGCCGATGGAAGCCAGCGGCACCAGCGGTATGAAGGCGGCGGTCAATGGCGTGCTCAACCTGAGCATTCTCGACGGTTGGTGGGCCGAAGCCTACGACGGCCGCAATGGCTGGGCGATCGAAGGCGAGGCCCCCGCAGGTGCACCGGAATGGGAACAGGACCAGGCGGACGCCGAAGCGCTGTACCGGCTGTTGGAAGATGAGGTGGCGCCGCTGTTCTATCAACGCAATAACGATAACGTTCCGCAGGGATGGGTGGCGATGATGAAGGACGCCATCCGCACCGTCGGGCCTCAGTTCTCCACGCGACGGATGATCAAGGAATACGCGCGGGATTA
>JAAZNO010000713.1 GCA_012798275.1 Chloroflexota bacterium | reverse complement strand
GCGGGTAATCTTGTAGTTGGCGGGCGTCAGGCCGGTCTCCCCCTTGCGCTCGTCGCGGGCCTTGGTGTAGTCTGGTTGCATGACCGGCTCGACCAAAATCACATCGGCCTGAGCGATGACCTGTTCCACATGCTCTGCCTCGTTGAAATCGAGGGCATACTGCCGGAAATCCGCTTTGTATTCCTCCGGCATCTGCATGTCGGGCGAACCGGGGAAGAGCGCATCAGCGGTGGGGCCGACAAAAGTAACCGGACAGTCGAATTGCGTGAGCGCGTAGCCCAGCGAGTGCATCGTGCGCATCCGCATGTCGCCCACCGCCAGCCAGCGCAACCCGTCAATGTGGCCCTTCTCCCGCCACACCGTGTAGAGGTCGGTGAGAATCTGCGTCGGATGCTCACCCCAACCGTCGCCGCCGTTGATGATGGGGATGCTCGCCCACTTCGCGGCCTCGTGCGGCGCGCCCTTCTGGAAATGACGCATCACGATGACATCACCGTAGAACTCCAGCATTTTGACGGTGTCTTTGATGGACTCCTGGTACCAGTCGCCAGCGCGCGTCATCTTGGCATCGGAAAAGCCGGTGACGTGCCCACCCAGGCGGTGCATCGCCGCCTCGTGCGCGAGTCGCGTCCGCGTGGAGGGCTGATAGAATGCCGTCACCAGCGTTTTATCTTTCAATAAGTCCACGTTACGGCGATTGCGTGCAATCGGCTCGAGCTGCTCCGCTACTTCGAAAACGCGGAAGAACTCCTGACGTTCGAAGTCTTTCAACGACAAAATGTCACGGCCCATGAAACTCCTCATACGCATCTCTCCTTTAGTGAAATAGATTGGGAAACTTTTGCAACAGTGATGGGGAATGGGTGATGGGTAAAGAGGCAGGGAAAAGGGGCTTTCAATCCCCCTTACCCGCCTCACCCTCCTCCGCAATTACTTGCGGCAACAACGCATACCATTCAGCGGCGCGCACCACTTCATCCAACGGCACGTTTTCCACCGTCATGTGCGCCACTTTTTCGTCTCCTGGCCCCAAGCCAATGGCGGGGATCCCCGCTTTGCCGGCCCAATACACCCCGTTAGTGGAAAAATCCCATGTGCCGAGCGGGCGCGATTCACCCCAGAGCAGCTCCACGGCGCGCTGCCCCGCCCGTACCAGCGGATGCGACTCTTCCATCAGCCATGCGGGGAAGTATTTATCCACCGGCAGCACGAACCCCGTGTACGAGGGGGTGTCGTAGAACAGCTCCTCGACGAGAATCTCATGCTGCATATAGTCGGCAATCAGCCCCTTGACCTGCGCCAGCAACCCCGTGGCGGTCTCCCCCAGCGTCGTGCGCCGGTCAAGGTAGATCGTAAACCGATCCGGCACCGCGTTGAGGGAAGCCGTGCGCGCTTCCACATCGGTCACCGCGATGGAAGCCCGCCCCAGGATCGGATGTCCACCCAGGCCAAAGCGCATGCGGCGATCCAGCTCGCGGATTTCCGTGATGACTGCCATCATCTTGTAAACCGCATTATCGCCCAGATAGTGCGACGCAGCATGGGCCGAGCGCCCCACCGCCGTGACTTTCAGCTCGATGCGACCCTTGTGTCCGTAATAGACCTGCATCCTGGTCGGCTCGCCGATGACGACGAAATCGGGCTTTACCTGCGGGTCGGCTTCCACAAAGGCGTTGGGCGCGAGGCCGTCGCACCATTCTTCCATGTTGCCAAAATAATAGACGGTGTAACCCTCGAGCAGCCCCAGATCGCGGGCGATGGCCAGGCCATAGACCATCCCCGGCGTACTGCCCTTCTCGTCACACGCCCCGCGCGCGTAAAGCCGGCCGTCTTCCACCTTGCCGACGAAGGGATCCCATTCCCACTCTTCCAGGTCGCCGATGCCGACCGTGTCAATGTGCGAATCGTAAACGATGACCTTCGGCCCATCGCCGATGCGCCCGAGGGTGTTGCCCATCTTGTCAAAGCGCACTTCCTCGTAGCCGAGCTTGCGCATTTCGGC
>JAAZNO010000156.1 GCA_012798275.1 Chloroflexota bacterium | reverse complement strand
GGCTTCTGCGCTTACGATCTCTACTTCTGGCTGCCGCAGGCGGGACAGGCGGTCGCTTACAACGCGACCTGGGGAGCCTGGATGTGGGAATACTTCGCCCTCGGAGCACTTGTCCTGGCGCTGCTCTCCTGCCTGATGCTGCGCCCGCCGGAGTGGGAATGGGCCGTCGGCGCCGTGGCGCTCTGGCTGATGGGACACGGGCTGCAATTGGGCTGGGCCGATCTCAGCCTGCACATTTCGGGATGGGCCCGTCTCACGGCGTTGATCGTCTTTCCGCTTCTGGCCATCTTTGTGCAGCGAACCCTGTACGCAAACTTCAACGCCACCCCGTTGACCCGGCCGGCGGAAGGACGTCCCCGCCGCCACCCGACAGGCGCCGTGCCCCCATCGCTCGACTTCAACGGCTTTCAGGCGCTGTTTGGGGGCATCGAATCCGCGCGGGAGCTGGAGCCGGCGCTGATGGTCGCTTCTTCGCGGCTGGCGCAGTTGCTCGAGGCGGAACTCTGCGTGATCGCCCTGACCGACGCGCCCGATCCACCCCGGTTGCGCGTCGTGGCCCAACATCCGCCGCTGGGGGTGTTGGAATATCCCGTGCTGGATTTGTCGGACTACGAGGCGTTGGAGGACGCCTGGCAGGCCAACGAACTCCGCGTCGTTCAAGGCAAGTCGCTCCCTGCCTGGCTGAAGACGTTGTTCGGTGAATTCGGTTTCCGCGAGGCGGGGCCTCTGGCAGTCCTGCCGCTGTCGAGCGGCGAAAAGAAAGTGGGGATGTTGTTGCTGGGTAATCCCGATAGCGGTCGCTCCTGGTCGCCGGAGGCGCTGGTGATGCCGCAACTCACGGCGGCGTTGCTCGGCGGCGCTATCGAGCGGGTGCAGCAACAGGGCGGCTCGATCTTCAGCCTGCGCGAGTCGAATGAGGACTACGCGGCGGCCCTCCGCGCTGCCAATCCTGAAATCGCCCGCCTTGGTGAAGAAGTGTCGGCGCTGCAGCAGGAACTGGAAGATCGCGGACGTGAAATCGCCCGCCTCCATGTGCAGCTGGAGGAGCGCTCGCAACCTTCCTCCACGGAACTGGAATTCTGGCAGAATGAGGTGCGGGAACTGGTCCGCGATCGGGACATGTTGCTCCAGGATCGCAACCGCCTGGGCGAGGAACTGGTCAGGATGCGCGCGCGCCTGGAGCAGCTGCTGGACGAGCGGCGCCTGTTGATCCGGGAATTGGAGAATCTCCACACGCAGCTGCAGACGGCTCAGGCCACCCCCGCCGGTATGTTGCTGGGGCTGCTGATCGCCGACGCCGGGGGGACGATTGTGATGGCGGATGCGCTCGCGCGCCAGCTGCTGCATCTTCCGCAAGGGGAGGTCGCCGGTATCCCACTCGATGGCGCTTACCCCAATCCGCAATGGGCCGCCGCCATCAACGAGCTGCTTTCCCCAGAGCCCGACGCGCGTCGGCGGATCCATCTCACGCTGCAGGTGGACGGGAAGACCATCGAGGCGGATCTGGTCACGCTTACCGCGCGCGATGCGCGCCCCGAGGTGTTGGTGGTGACCCTGCGTCCCGAGGAGAGCTTCGCCGAGCGCCAGGAAGTCATCGTCGGCATTGCCAACGAATTCCGCACCCCCATGACCTCGATCAGCGGCTATACGGCGCTGTTATTGGGGGAACAGGCGGGCATCCTCACCGACATGCAGCAACAGTTCCTGGAACGGGTTCGCGCTAACGTGGAGCAGATGGGGCAATTGCTCAACGACTTGATCCAGACCGCGTCACCCGATGCGCGCGTCATCGAACTCACGCCGGAGCCGGTGAACTTGATCAGCATCATCGAGGAGGCGATCGTGGGCCTCTCCGCACGGTTCCGCGAACGGCGGTTGGCGGTGCGGATGGACCTGCCGCCTGAGTTGCCGCCCATCAAGGCGGACCGCGATAGCCTTTACCAGGTCATGTTGCGCTTGCTTTCCAACGCCGCGCTGTGCTCGCAGCAGGGCACGGAGGTGCTGATTCACGGCGAAACGCAACCGGCTGAGGGGGAGCAGCCGCTTTCCATCCACATGACGGTGACGGACACGGGAGGCGGCATCGCTCAAGAGGATTTCCCCAAGGTGTTCCGCCGTTTCTATCGCGCCGGACAGCCGCTGGTGGCGGGGATGGGGGAAACGGGCGTCGGGATGGCGGTGGCCAGGACGCTGGTCGAGGCCAACGGCGGGCGGATTTGGGTCGAGACGCAGCCTGGCGTCGGCAGCACTTTCCATGTGACGCTGCCGGCTTATCTACAGGGGAAGTGACCATGAGGGCGCGGGGGGAAGTGGCGCGTCTGGTCAGTGTCCTGGGCGCGGTCGTGATGCTGGCCGCGCTCATCCTGGGCAGCATCGGTTTGAGTCAGCTCGATCCCCAGCTGCGGGTGAGCCGACCTACGCGCATCGCCTACGCCCCGACGCCGACCCTGTATCCCACGTTTTTTCCCTCGCCGACGCCCTTGGGCCCTCTCGCTCCGACGGCCATCGCGACACCGACGCCGCGCTCTCCGCTGGTCTCTCAGTGCCTCACGCCGGCGGGCTGGGTGCCGTACTTCGTCCGCTCGGGGGAGACGCTGATGATGTTGGCGGCGCGGAGTGGCGCCAGTGCTTTCCTGCTCATGCAGGCAAATTGTCTGGGCGGGGAAGAAGTGGCTGTGGGGGATCTCATCTACCTGCCGCCCGCGATTGTGATGACGTCAACGCCGCGCCCCTATCTCTGCGGCCCGCCCTTGGGATGGCGGTTGGTCTATGTGCTGCGGGGCGACACGCTGTTCAGTCTCGCGCGCCGCTATGGCACTACCATCGAAGCGATTCGCTTCGCCAACTGCCTCAGCGGTTACATGATCTACGAGGGCCAGGGATTGTTCTTGCCGCCCGTCATGCTCATGACGGTGACGCCGTCGCCGCTGCCGCCCACCTGGACGCCGACGCCCACGGAGACGCCCACGCCGACCGGCACACCGACCCCGACCGGTTCGCC
>JAAZNO010000712.1 GCA_012798275.1 Chloroflexota bacterium | reverse complement strand
TGGAACAAATCGCGGCGCTCGTCGCGCCGCTGCTGTAATCCGCCTTTCCTACGCCGTCAACCGGTCATGCCGGCGCAGGAGCGGGGTGGCAAAAGTCCGCCCCCAAGACGCGCTGCACGAACTGCAGGCTCTGCTCGGCCGCATCGGGATCGTCAATCTCGATGACCAGAATGGGGTCGCGCTCCAATGTCGCCAGGAGCGGCAGCAGCTCGGTGTAATTGATCGCTCCACCAGGCGCATTCAACGCCAGATGCTCGTCAATGACACCGCGCGTGTTGTTCACATGGACATGGATGATGAAAGCGCGCAAGGTCTCTATCCAGGCCTCAAGCGGCTGTTGGCGGTTGAAGCGATACAAATAAGCGTGGCTGACATCCAGACAAACGCCGAGGTGCGGTGCAGGTAAATCCTTGAAAAGCTCGCGCAGCAAATGGGGATCGGGATCCCACATGTTCTCGAGAGCAACCTTCAAGCCCCGCTGCGCCGCTTCAGGTTCCAGCTCCAACAGAAACGTCCGCTGATTCTTGAGCCATTCGGTACGGTAGTGCTCCGTGCGGATCATGGGCAGGAAATTGGTGTGGAACACTATCTGGGAAGCGCCGAGCTCAGCCGCGATGTCGAGGTTGAGCAAATAACGCTCGCGG
Source organism: Chloroflexota bacterium (assembly GCA_012798275.1). GTDB lineage: Bacteria > Chloroflexota > Anaerolineae > B4-G1 > SLSP01 > JAAZNO01. Next base: position 4,613 of record JAAZNO010000712.1, on the reverse strand, counting down.
GTCAACGCCACCACTGCCGGGTCGAAGCTCGCCGAGGACATGTCGAAGAACGCCCCGTGACAGGAAAGCGAGCCGGGGAAATCCTGCAGCAGAGCCTTGTAGTCATCCAGCAAAGGGCGCCAGGAGCCATTGAGCACGTCTGGATTGGAGAACGCCTGCAATTCCAGGCCGCATCCATGCTTCAATGCCAGCTCAAGGTGTCGGGTGATGTCCCTGCGACTCTGCGCGAGATGTACCTTGCTCATAATTTCAATTGTAGCGTGTCAAAGCAAAAAAGCAAGAGCTCTGCGACTTTTGTCTAGCCGATCTCCCCATTCCAGGCAGCGAACCACCGTCGCGCCTGTACCACATCCTCGTGCATTTGTGCCACCAGGCCAGCAGCGGAGTCAAAGCGCACCTCTGGACGCAGGCGCGTGAAGAAGTCCAGCTGCAAACGCTCGCCGTAAATATCTGCGTCGAAATCCAGCAGATGGGCCTCCACGGTCACGTCGCTGTGATCGAAGGTCGGGCGCGTGCCCACGTTGGTGACCGCTTCAAAGGCACCGCGCTCCAGCCGCGCCCGGCAGACGTAAATGCCGTTCTGCGGCAGGAGGCGCTCCGGCGGGATCTCCAGATTCGCCGTAGGAAAGCCCAACTGTCGCCCCCGCTGCTCGCCGGGACACACGATGCCCGTCAGCCGGTAGGGGCGACCGAGCAGGTCATTGGCCTCCTCAATGCGCCCTTCCGACAGCAGCCACCGAATGTCGCTGCTGTGCACCGCAGTGCCGCGCCAGATGAAGGGAGCAAACGTGTGCACCTCAAAGCCCAGCTCCGCGCCCAAACGCCGCAACACGTCGAGAGTGCCCTCACGCCGGTGACCCAGGGCGAAATCCGGCCCCGCCCACAGCGCCGCCAACCGCAAATGCTCCCGAATCCAGCTCAGAAAGGCGCGCGCCGACAAAGTCGCCACTGACGTATCGAAGGGCTGCACGATCACGCCATCCAGCCCCAGGACGGCGAACTGCTCCAACCGCTCGTCGAGGGACGAGAGCCAGAAATGCCCGGCGTTGCCGTTGAAGAATTGCCGCGGCAGCGGGTCGAAGGTCAACACCACCGCCTGCCCCGCCCCGGCGCGCGCGGCGGCGACGACTTCCCCCAACAACGCCTGATGCCCGCGATGCAGGCCGTCAAAAGCGCCGACAACCAGCTGGATCGGCGCATCGGGAACGAGCCGGTTCAGATCGTGTTCAATCCACATGCCCTGTTCGTCTTCCGAGTCAGCCTGGCAACACGAGAGTGGGACGCCAGCGCCCATCTTCCGTGGGGATCAGCACGGCGACCAGACGCCCCTGCCCATCATGAGCGCGCACTTCAGGCGCGGCCGGCGCGGCCGGCAGATCGAAACTCTGCCCGTACCGCGCAGCAACTTCCATTTCGGGAGTGAGTGTGACCAACGGCAGCGCCATGAGCGCCCGTTCCGGCGGCAGAAGCGCCTCAGTGAACCGTCCCGCTGCGGCAAGCGTCGCCACTTCCTCCAGCGTCAGGCTGTCTTCCAGCCGAAACGACCCCACGACCGTGCGCGTGAGCGCCGCAACATGAGCGCCGCAGCCCAACGCCTGCCCTAAATCGTGCGCCAGACTGCGAATGTACGTCCCTGCCGAGCAGGTGACAGTGAGCGTGAGATGAGGCGGCTCCCACGCCTCGAGGGTGAGCGCGTGAATGACGACGGCACGGGGCCGCCGCTCGATCTCCTGTCCCTTCCGCGCGAGTTTGTAGAGGGGCCGCCCCCCCACTTTCACCGCGGAAGTCATCGGCGGCGTCTGCAGCAGCGGACCGCGAAAGGACGGCAGGGCGGCCTCGATCTCCGCGCGTGTGACGGCGACGGGGCGCCGCTCAAGAACCTCCCCTTCCGCGTCGTCCGTGCTTGTCGTTTCCCCCAGGCGCAGCACCGCGACATAGGTCTTATCCGCACCGGCGAGATAGCGCGCCAGACGTGTCGCTGCCCCCACCAGGAGCACGAGGACGCCGGTCGCCAGCGGATCGAGAGTGCCGGTGTGCCCCACCTGGCGCACGCCGGCGATCCGCCGCACGGCGTTCACCACGTCATGCGAGGTCATGCCGGCAGGTTTGTTGAGGTTCAACAGTCCTAGCGGCTCGCTCACAGCGATTCCCCCACCTCATTGCGGCGACGCGCACGTTCCTCGCACAACAGCGCCAGCGTGAGGCGCTGCGCCTCCTCCAACGTGCCGGTAAAGGAAAACCCCGCGGCCTGCACGTGCCCGCCTCCTCCCAGCCGACCGGCGATCCACGCCACATCGAAACCGGGACGCGCGCGCAGGCTCACCTTCACCGTGCCGTCGCGCATCTCCAGGAACGAAGCCAGCAGCTGCGCTTCCCGCGTCTGGGCGAGCAAATTTCCCAGATCCAGATCATCATAATCCTCAATGCCCAACGCCGCCTTGTCCTCCAGCGTCAGCGCGGTCCAGGCGATGTCGTCCTCCAGCTGCAGGCGACTGAGGGCGATGCCCCAGGCGCGCATCTGCCGGTAGGGGACGGCGTCGAGCGTCTTCTGCATCACGCCGAGATAATCGCCACCCGCTTCGACCAGCTCGCTCACCCAACGCAGGACGGCCGGCGTCACCGTCTCGGTGCGCAACCCGCGCGTGTCGGTGATGATGGCCGCCAGCAGGCAGGTAGCAATGTCGTCGCGGAGGGGGACGCCCAGGCCGGCAATCAGCCGTGCCATGGGGATGGCGGTCGCGGCAGCCTCCGCCTCGATGAGATTGACGTCGCCAAACGCGCCGTTCGTTTTGTGATGATCAATGACCAGCAGCGCGTAGCGGCCCGCCCATTCGGGCTTATAGAGGCCCCCCGTGCGGGAGAGATCGCTCATGTCCACGGCCACGACGAGATCAATGTCGGCGTCCTCTGGGACATCGGCCTCGAACGTCGCCGCGCCGGGCAAATACGCCAGATTTTCCGGGAGGGGATGCACGCAGGCCACGCGCGGCGCCTTACCCAGGGAAAGCAACGCCAGTCGCAACGCCAGCGTCGAGCCGATGGTATCCCCATCGGGTCGCGGATGGGCGATGAGCAGCGGGCGTTGACTGGCGTGCAAGCGCTCAAGCGCCTGATCCAGAGGTGTTCTCATCCCACTCGTCGTCGGAGTCTTCGTCGTCGGTCTCCCACTCATCGGCGGCAAATCCGGTCCCGTCGGCCTCCCCCTCGCCGATAGCGGGCTGCAAAGCGCCTTCAGCCTGCAACTGACTCAACAGGGCCTCGATGCGCTCGCCCTGCGCCAGGGAAGGATCGAAGACAAACACCAGCTGCGGCAGATTTCGCAGGCGCAATACCGGGGCCAGTTCCGCACGCAGCCAGCCCGCCGCTTTGTCCAGAGCGGCCTGCACGTCAGCGCGTTCTTCTGCCGTGCCGAGCATACTGTAAAAGATCTCAGCGCGGGTCGTATCCCGATTCACCACCACGTCGGTGATCGTCACCTGTTGCAGGCGTTCGTCGTTACTTGCCTCCAACAAGAGCCGTGTGACGTGATAGCGGATCAGAGAGCCCACGCGGCTCATGTATTTTTTCCCCATTTTATCACGACCTCACAGTAATTTCCAAGTCGTCGTCGGCTATTCCTGCGCTTGACGCTCCATCACAAAGCACTCCAGCCGGTCGCCGACCTCAATGTCCTCGAAACCTTCCACCTTGATGCCACAATCAAAGCCCTCGCGGACCTCGCGGACGTCCTTCTCAAAGCGCTTCAACGAGGCCAACCCGCCCTCATGCAGCACCTTATCGCCCCGCCAGACCCGCACCCGGCCATTGCGGCGAATCATCCCTTGCGTGACCATACACCCGGCCACTTTGCCCACCTTGGGGATGCTAAACACGGCGCGCACCTCGGCCTGTCCCACCGTCTTGGGCACGTAAACCGGCTCAAGCAGGCCTTTCATGGCCCGTTCGACGTCATCAATCAGATTGTAGATGACTTCATAGATGTTGATCGTGATGCCTTCGTCATCCGCGATGCGCCGCGCCGCGCCATCCACGTCCACGCGGAAGCCCAGGACCGTGCCGCCGGAGGCCACCGCCAGGTTGACGTCCGATTCCGTGATGTTGCCGGCGGCAGCATGGATGATGTTGAGCCGCACGTCGCCCACGCTGAGCCGTTGTAACGAGTTGACAATCGGCTCGATGGAGCCCTGCACGTCAGTTTTGAGGACGATGGCGAGCTCTTTCGCCTGCCCCTCACGGATGCGGGCGGAAATCTCATCCAGCGAGAGTGGACGCCGCTGCAAGGGCGTCTCCTCCGCGCGGGCCTCGTCGAGGCGCTTCTGCACGATCGCGCGCGCCGTGTGCTCATCAGGCACGACCTCGAGGCGGTCGCCGGCGACCGGCACATCGTGCAGGCCGATGATGACGGCGGGCGTGCCGGGGGGCGCGGTCCGATGGCGCTTGTTATTCTCGTCCTCCAGCGCGCGGACCTTGCCCCACGTCGTGCCTACCACCACGATGTCCCCCGTGTACAGCGTGCCGTTCTGCACCAAGACCGTGGCCACCGGGCCGCGGCGCTTGTCGAGTTTGCCTTCCAACACCGCGCCCACGGCCGGACGGTTGGGGTTGGCCTGCAC
>JAAZNO010000155.1 GCA_012798275.1 Chloroflexota bacterium | reverse complement strand
TCGGAGAGCGTCCGTCTGGAATATGCGCAGTCGCATTGGTGCCCGCAGCGTTCGTACTGGGAAGGCGACGCTTTCGGCATCCACTATACCTTCTACTTCCGCAACGACCTGGGACGTTACGCTACCGACGACTTTGCGCTCCCCGGCGTCTACGGCTTCTGGAACACGAAAGTCCACCTGTATTCCTGCTGCGCCTACGATGATACCAATCCCTTCAAGGTCAAGGCTGATGGCGTGACCTATGCTGATCCGGTATCCCATGAGGGTCGTTTCTGGACTTTCAACATCGGTTCGGCTCACGATGTCACCATCGAAACGCAATGCTTTGGTCCGGGCGGCGCGGAGGGCGATCCCAAACTTTCTACTGGCGAGGTGCTGATTGATCCCGACGGCTTTGTCTTTGACGTAGACGCCGGCGGGAGTTACAGCCCCACTACGGGGATGTACGCACCGGTGCAGGCGCTGCCGGGCATCACGGTGACGGCCTACGTCTCGGTGCCGCAATGGGGCGGCTGGATTCCCTGGCCGGCGCACCTCTACCAGAACCAGATCAACCCGCAGGTGACCGGTGACACGGGGTATTTCGCCTTCTTCACGCCACCGGGCTTCTACTATCTCCAGGCGGAAGGGGCGCATGGCTACCAATCGTGGCGCAGTCCGGTGGTGCAGGTGATCAACGAGATTGTCCACGTCAACATCCCGCTCACGCGCCTGACGGACGGTGAGGTAGAGCGGGTGGCGCTGCTGCCGGACGGCCCCAGTCCCTCCGCGCTGACCATCCCGGTGGACAGCACCGTGGAATGGATGGCAACGTTGGGCGAGAGCGCCACCGCCGCCGACCTGGCGCGTTGGACGGAGAATCCGCTCTTGCAACCGCGCACCGCAGGCGCGCTGGATCCGCTCACGTACACGCTGGGCTTTGATGGCGGGATGCTGGCGCCGGGGCAGGTCTACCGACGGGAATTCACCGCGCCGGGTCGCTACACCTACAGCGATGGAGCCGGCCACACAGCGACGATTGAGGTCGTCGCCGGACAGAAGGTCTACCTGCCGCTGGTGTTGCGCAATCGGTAGGTCCACGACAGCCCTGGTAGCGCTGATGCCGGGCGCGGAAACTTGACAAATCGGCTGACTGTGGCTATAATAATGTCACTTAAATAGGACAATGCGTTGAGCGGGACGAGTAGCCGACGGCAGGCGTCAGGGAGAGGGGGCCCCCGACTGTGAGCCTCCTTCGCACCAAATCGGCGAAAACCCCCCGCGAGCGAGGTTTGGAACAGCTTGTGCTCAGTAAAAACCTCCGGGTTGGCCCGTTAACGCCGTAAGAGTGCCGTTGCCCTGGCAGCGGAACTTGGGTGGAACCACGCAACGCCCCGCGTCCCAAGAAGATGCGGGGCGTTTTCGTATGTAAGGAGACGCCATGTGCTGGCGCACATCATCCAAGGATGAAAATGTGAGTCGTGAGCAGCGACGGCGACGGCTCACCGATTCGGCTGGGGATGGAATCCCCAGCCTGACACGAGCCAACCGCGCTGAAGCGCGTTGTTTGAGGACGTAGCCGCCCCGGGGGCAAGGAATTTCTAATCTTATTCGTGAAATTCGTGTTCATTCGAGGCCATTTTCGAAGGAGGTGCAGCAATGAAAACGATGAGTCCCGAAGAATATCGCGCCAGTCAATTGTATCGGATTCGACACTCCACGGCCCACCTCATGGCGGCCGCCGTTTTGGAGCTGTTCCCGGAGGGCAAGATCGCCATCGGTCCGCCCATCGAGCAGGGCTTCTACTACGATTTCGACCTTCCCCGTCCGCTGACCGAGGAGGATCTCGACCAAATCGAGGCGCGGATGCGCGAGCTGCTCGCTGCGAACCTGGATTTCCAGTACCAGGAGATCACGGCGGAGGAAGGGGAGGCGCTGTTTGCCGATCAGCCCTACAAGCTGGAGCTCATCCACGACATCCTGGAGCGCGGCGCCGACGAATACGGCGAGAAGACCGAACATCCCCGGCTTTCCATCTACAGGAGCGGCGCGTTCACGGATCTGTGCCGGGGGCCGCACGTGCAGAACTCGCGGGAGATCAACCCCAAGGCGGTGAAGTTGCTCAACGTCGCGGGGGCTTACTGGCGCGGCGACTCCGACCGCCCGATGCTTCAACGCATCTACGGCACCGCCTGGGAGAAGCCTGAGGAGCTGCGTGAGTACCTCGACTGGCTTGAGGAGGTCAAGAAGCGCGACCATCGGCGGTTGATCAAGGAGCTGGACCTGGTCTCCTTCCACGAGGAAGCGGGGCCTGGGCTGGCCTACTGGCATCCGCGCGGGGCGATCGTGCGGAAGACCATCGAGGATTTCTGGCGCGACCGGCACATCGAAGGCGGCTACGACTTCGTTTACACGCCGCACATCGGCAAAAGCTGGCTGTGGGAGACCTCGGGGCACCTCGGATTCTACCGCGAGAGCATGTACGCACCGATGGAGATTGACGAGCAGGAGTATTTCATCAAGCCGATGAACTGCCCGTTTCACATCCTGATCTACAAGACCAGTCTGCGCTCGTACCGGGAGCTGCCGCTGCGCTGGGCTGAGTTGGGGACGGTCTACCGCTACGAGAAGAGTGGCGTGCTGCACGGCTTGATGCGCGTGCGCGGCTTCACGCAGGATGACGCGCACATCATCTGCACGCCGGAGCAGATCGAGGACGAGGTGCTGCGCGTGCTGCGCTTCTCGCTGGAGATGCTGCGCGCTTTCGGCTTTGAGCAGATCGAGGCTTATCTCTCGACGCGCCCGGAGAAAGCCGTGGGTGAACCGGCCCGCTGGGAACAGGCACAGGAATCCCTCCTGCGCGCCATCAATGCTGAGGCGCTGGAATACCAGGTAGATGAGGGCGGCGGTGCGTTCTATGGCCCGAAGATTGACCTCAAGATCAAGGATGCGCTGGGCCGCGAATGGCAATTGACGACGATTCAGTTCGACTTCAACGAGCCTGAACGCTTCGACATGGCCTACGTGGGTGAGGACGGGCAGGAGCACCGGCCCTACATGGTGCACCGGGCGCTGTTGGGCTCTCTGGAACGCTTCTTCGGCATCCTCGTGGAGCACTACGCGGGCGCTTTCCCGGTGTGGTTGGCGCCGGAACAGGCCCGTCTCATCCCGATTGCGGATCGTCATGTGGACTATGCTTTGCAGATCGAGGCCGAGCTCCGCAAAGCGAAGCTGCGCGTGAAAACCGACGCCAGCGCTGCACGGATGAACGCGAAAATCCGCGAGGCGCAGTTGCAGAAGGTGCCCTACATGCTGGTCATCGGCGATCAGGAAGTGGCGGCGGGAGCTGTGGCCGTGCGCCTGCGCAGCGGCAAGAACCTCGGGGCGCTGCCGGTAGGCGAGTTTGTCGCGCTGGCGCAGAAAGCGATCGCGGAACACGTTCTGGAGTGAGGGCACGCCGGGACTTGAGCCGAAGCCGTCCCTGCCCGTGTGGCAGGGACGGCTTGTGTGCGCTATGGGGCGACCTGAGAGTGGCCTGCAGTTCGCGTTGCCTTTTCTGATCCGTGAGCCATTGTTTGAGGAGAAGGCATTGGACGCAGATTCACGCAGATTTTCGCTGATTATGAAAATTATCTGTTGAAATCCGCGAAAGGTTGCCCTCCGGTGCTAACCGGATACAATGACCCGCAGGAAGAAGGCGATGGACGATTACCTCCGCAACTCTTTGAGCACCATGCCGCTGTTTGCCGGGCTTTCCGAGGCGACGCTGGGACGGCTGAGCCGGGTGGCTTTCCGTCGCACCTATGCGCCCGGGATGTTGATTTTGCTGGAGGGCGCGCCGTGCGAGAGCGTGTTCTTCATTGTGACGGGAGCCGTGCGCGTCTATCGGCTTTCGCCGCAGGGACGGCAGCAAATTCTGGCGACGCTGGGGCCGGGACAGGGCTTCAACACCGCGCCGCCCTTTCTCCCCGAAGGGCGTACTCCCGCCAGTGTGGAGGCAATCGGCGAGACGACGGTGCTCGCGATCCGCCAGGAGGATTTCGTGGCCCTGGCGCGAACGTGCGCCGATTTTTCCTGGGCGATCTTGCAGGATTTCGCGGCGCATCTGCTGCATCTGACCGATCTGGTGGAGGACCTGGCGTTGCGCTCCGTGCGCGGACGCCTGGCGCGGTTCCTGCTCGAGCAGGCGGATGGCGCTTATGTGACCCGGCCCTGGACGCAGGACGAGATCGCCGCGCATTTGGGAACCGTCCGCGACGTGGTGGGGCGCGCGCTGCGCAGTCTGGCCGACGCTGGTTTGCTGCGCATGGAGCGGGGCCGCATCGTGCTGCTGGATCGGGAGGGGCTCGAAGCGGAAGCCGGGGCGTGATGGAATTCCGACTTTTGTCGTAGCGTGACCGTCGCTTTTCTGATATCTTGAGGTCACACAATGAAAGGTGGTTGGGGGCGATGATGGCTGGCGTGCTACCTCAGATTGACCTGATGCGCTGCATTTTGTGCGGCCGCTGCGTGCAGGCCTGCCCCACGCAGGCGGTCGAGATGCTGGCCAACGGGCCGACCATCGTCCGGCCGGACGCCTGCACCTATTGCACCGCGTGCGAGGCGATCTGTCCGGTCGGCGCCATCACCTGCACCTTTGAGATCGTGTGGAAATGAGTTGACAGGTTCCTGCGGCGCACTGCCGGGGATGAAAATGTGAGTTGTGAGCCGTGACTACGACAACTCTCTACTCACGGCTCTCTATCTTCGAAGGAGGATTTCAATGAGTGAATTGCTCCATGACCAGACGCTGCGGCGGGAGAAGCTCAAGGGCATCATCCGCCAGCTGCATGAGGGGAAAACCGTCGCCGAGGTACAGGCCGAATTTGCTGAGCTGCTCGAAGACGTCGGGGGTGATGAGATCGTCACGATCGAGCAGGAGCTGGTCGCCGAGGGGCTTTCCCCCGATCTCATCAAGCCGCTCTGCGACGTGCATGTGGCGGTCTTTCGCGGCTCGCTGGATCAGCAACCCGATCCCGAGACGATTCCGGGGCATCCGGTGTTCACCTTCCGCGCGGAAAACCTCGCCGTGCAGCGGGTGCTGAGCGAGCTGGCTGAGGCGTTGGAGGACCTCAAGAATCTGCCTCACCGGCCCACGCTGGAGCGCGCGCGGGAGCTGACCGACAAGCTGACGCTCTTCGAGCGGCATTACCTGCGCAAGGAAAACATCCTCTTCCCCTTGCTGGAGCGCAGCGGTTTTTACGGCCCCTCCAAGGTGATGTGGGCGGTGCACGATGACATTCGTCGCGGCTGGAAGGCGCTGCGGGGGCTGCTCTCGCCGGATGACATCGTGAAGGCGCCCGACCTGGAAGCGCGCCTCACGGAAATCTTTGAGCCGCTGGCCCAGGCCATCCGCGAGATGGTCTACAAGGAGGAGAAGATCCTCTTCCCGGCGGCGTTGGAGCGGCTGACCGAGGCCGATTGGGCAGCGGTTCGCGCGCAAGAGGAGGAGATCGGCTATGCCTACGTCCAGGCGGGACGACAGTGGCAACCGCGCCTCACCCCGCACGAGGCCGAGGCCGTCGCCGCGGCGCCGGTCGTCTCTGAGGGACTGATCCCGCTCAGCGCGGGGGCGCTCTCCCCGGCGCAGCTCGACCTCATGCTCAAGACGTTGCCGGTAGATGTGACGTTCGTGGATGAGCACGATCGGGTGCGGTATTTCTCGCAGGGGCGGGAGCGGATCTTCCCCCGTTCGCCGGCCATCATCGGGCGCGCGGTGCAGAATTGTCATCCGCCCCAGAGTGTAGATCGCGTGCAGCATATCCTGGACGATTTCCGCGCGGGTAAGCGCGACGTCGCCGAGTTCTGGATTCAAATGCACGGCATGTTCGTTCACATCCGCTATTTTGCCCTGCGCGACGCCGACGGCGCCTATCGCGGCACGCTGGAAGTGAGCCAGAATCTGACGCCGCTGCGCGCACTGGAAGGCGAACGGCGGTTGTTGGATGAGTGAGGCGCCGATGATCGAGATCCATCTGTACGGCAAGTTGCGGCGCTTCGCCGGGGATTCCAGTCTCATCGGTGACAGCGTTCTTTGCCTGGAGCCGCTGCCCGGCGAGACCTCGCTGGCGCTGCTGCAACGGGCGGGGATTCCGCTGGAGGAGCTGCAGCACGTCTTTTTGAATGGGACGTTGTTGATGACGCGCAACCGCATGGCGCCGTGGCTGTGCTACCCGCAGGCGCGACCTGACGTGTGGCGTTGGGATGAGGACGTCGAGGTGAAATCCGGCGATCGTCTGGGGCTTTTCGGCGAGGACATGCCTTCGTTGGTGGTGTAGCCGCTGACGGGGGCGCGCTCACCGGCTGGGGCGGATGTCTCCAGCCGGTCTTTTGTCGGCGCTCCTCCGTGAGGCGGATTGGGGCGTGTCCCGACGCGGCGGCGTCTTCCGCGATTTGGGTTATAATAGGCAGCATTGAGCCTGCGGCTCACCGCTGAGTGAACGTGGGCACGGGTCCTATTTGCTGAGAAGAGGTATTGGACGCAGATTCACGCAGATTTTCGCTGATGGTGTGAGTCATGCAGCTGGGCGGCTCACGGTTCGGCTGGGGATGGAATTCCCAGCCTGACAGGAGCCAACCGCGTTGAAGCGCGTGGTTGGGGACATAGCCGCCCTGGAATGAATTCCAGGGCGGCCTGAAGCTCGCGCACCCTTTGCCACGCAAGTGATTTTGTAATTGTTCGGCCTGGCGTCAGGTAGCTTGACGGGGATGGATAAACCTTTATGAGCTGTAGCTTTTGCCCCTCCCCCAGCCCCCTCCCCAACGGCGCTTGCGCCGTTGGGGAGGGGGAGAAAAAATAAGGGGTTTTGCAGGCGGGCGTAGCCCGCCTGCAAAACCCCACAAAAGAAGGCCCCCTTCCTCCCGCGCCTTGCGCGGGGGGAAGGGGGCAGGGGATGGAGGGCAAGAGTTGATTCTCAATATTTAGCAATCGCCATGAAATCTTGCGTTTTTTTAGTCAGCAGCTGAACAGTTACCAGGTGAGTTATGAGTCATAACCATGCGTAGAGGCTGCGACAACTCTCTACTCACGGCTCACTGATCTCTATTTGCTGAGGAGAACGATCTTGCTGCCCTGGTTGGGAAGTCACCTCGTCCAGTTCTTTGGCCCGTTCCGGCTGTTTACCTCCTATCTCTTTCTGGCTACGGTAGGTACGGCGCTGTCCGCGGCAGCGACCTGGTATCTGCTGCCCCGCCTGTGGGGACGGCTGCCCCGGGATAGGGGACGCGCTAATGCTGTGGGCGCCGAGCAGAGCGTGGGGAAACCGGTCGGCGCAGGGATCATCTTCATGCCGATCTGCGTGTTGGTCTGCCTGCTCGTCCTCCCCTTCGACGGCTGCCGGCTGGAGATCTTCGCCCTGGTGCTGCTGGCCATGGCGGTGGGCTTTGTGGACGACCGCAAGCCCGGCGGGTTGAGCGAGCTGCAGTTGGGAGTGGCGGACTTCCTCATCGCGTTCCTGGGAGCGCTGGCGATCTCGCATCTGCAGCCGGTGACGCTGTGGTTGCCGCTGTACAAGCAGCCGTTGACGGTGGCGCCCTGGCTCTTCGTCCCCTTGGGGACGGCGCTGATCTGGCTGGCGATCAACGCCACCAACTGCACCGATGGCGTGGATGGCCTCTCCGGCAGTCTGGCGGCCCTGGCGTTTGTCTTCCTCGGCGCGATTCTGTACGCTGTTGTGGGACACGTGGACATTTCCCGCTACTTGCTGGTGCCGCACTACGCCGACGGCGCGGATTGGGGCATCATCGCCTTCGTGCTGGTGGGGTCCCTCGCGGGCTACTTGTGGCACAACGCCCATCCAAGCGCCGTGTTGATGGGCGATGCGGGTTCGCGTCCGATGGGGTTTTTGCTGGGAGTGCTGGTCCTCGCGGCGGGAAATCCCTTCCTCATCATCGTCGTGGCCTTCATGGTCCTCGTGGATGGGGCAACCGGGTTGCTCAAGGTGGCGCTGCTGCGCTTCTTCAAGATCGGCATCTTCCGCAACGTGCGCTATCCGCTCCACGATCATGTCCGCAAGACGCTGGGATGGTCGAACACGCAGGTGTTGTTGCGTTTTGTGCTGCTCCAGGCGGTGATCACGCCGATCCTGCTGGTGTTGCTCTTCAAGGTGCGCTGAAGCAGCGCGTTGATGCCCAACGCCAGACCCCGTGAAAAGGATGGGGTCTGGCGTTGTTTTGTGTCGCGTCGAGGGGAAAACGCGCGGGAGGGCGCCGGCTTAGGCTGCCGGTCGCAGGCGCGGCCCTTGAGGGGTGTCTTCGACGGTGTAGCCCGCCGCTTTGATCTGCTCGCGGAGGGCGTCGGCTTCTTGCCAGCGGCGGGCGGCGCGCGCGGCCTCGCGTTGTTGCGCCAGGCTCAGAATCTCAGCGGGGATGCTGACTTCCGCCGGTTCCCATTCCGCCAGCCGCAGCCCCAACACCTCATCGTATTTGAGCAGGGTGGCCTTTTTCACGGCGTCGGGCAGCGGGCTCTTCACCAGCTCCCACACCAGCGCCAGCGCGCGCGGCATGTTCAGGTCGTCGTTGATCTCGCGGGTGAAGTCCGCCAGGAAGTCGGGATCTACCTCGCCGGGAGCGCTCCAGCCGTGGCAGGCGGCGCGCAGACGGTTGAGCGCCGTGCTCGCCGCGTCCAGCGCTTCCCAGGTGAAGTTGAGCCGCGCGCGGTAGTGCGCCCCCAGACACATGAAACGGTACGCCAGGGGATCGTAACCCTCGTCAATGAGCGTCTGCACAATCAGGAAATTGCCCACGGATTTGCCCATGCGCGCGGCATTGATCTGCAGGAAGTAGCCGTGCAGCCAGAAATTCGCCAGCCGCGTGCCGTAGCAGGCCTCGGTTTGGGCGATCTCGTTGGTGTGATGCACCGGGATGTGATCCTCGCCGCCGCAGTGAATGTCGAAGAACGGCCCCAGGTATTTGGCGGACATGGCGGAGCATTCGATGTGCCAGCCGGGGAATCCTTTGCCCCAGGGGCT
>JAAZNO010000711.1 GCA_012798275.1 Chloroflexota bacterium | reverse complement strand
GGTGAAAGTAAAACGCCAACCGGGCGTGATCTCCGCCGCGTAGATGACGCCGGGCTGCGGACAGCCCAGGCTCGCATCGGGCCACTCCACCGGCTCGGCGGTCACCAGCGTGAGGTCCGTCGCCGGCACGCCGAGACGCTCTGCTGCCAGCTGCGTCGCCTCGGACGTCGGAACGGCCTCGCGGGCCGGCGCCGTCGCCGGAGCTTCCGCCTCTGACGCCGCCGTCGGCAATGGTGAAGTCGTCGGCAATGGCGAAGTCACCGTTCCCAATGCCGTACACGCGGAGAGCGCCACGCTCATCAGCACTAACCATCGCAATACTTTCATCCCACACCTCCCCTTTGGGTTACGTAACTCAAACGTTTTCTCCAGCAAGAAGGTTCCTTGCTGCCCTCCGGCGGACGCTTGCCCCATCCCTTGCCCCAAGTATAATACCGATTGAAGAGGGCAGCAGGATGAAAGTGCAGGCGAATCCCGTATTTGTCCGCCAGCTCTACGGCGGAGCACACCGCAGCCGCTTTTTCTGGCTGCTGAGTGGCTATGTCTTGTTGCAAGGGTTGCTGATATGGGGAGTGCTCTACCTCATCGGGAGCGGGACTTTTGGCGGCAACGACGCGCGCATTTCACTTGCGGCGATCCTCAACAGCGCTCGACAGCTCTACTGGTTCTCCAGCCTGCTCCTGTTGTTGGCCGGCGGCTTGCTCGCCCCCATCGCCGCGATTGGCGAACTTACCGGCGAGAATGAGCATCGCACCTTCGATCTGCTCCGCACGACAACCCTCACCTCTCAGGCCATCGTCCTCGGCAAATGGAAGATGGCACTCCTCAACGGCTTGTTCTTGCTGCTCGCCCCGCTTCCCATGCAACTGCTGGGATTCTGGCTTGGCGGCGTCACCGTCACCGAGCTGCTCCTGACGCAGCTGTTCCTTTTCGTGGTCCTGATGATGAATACCGCCCTGGCATTAGCCATCTCTGCCCGCGTCCGCAAGACCTGGATCGCAGTGCTCATCTTCTATGGGATCATCCTGGGGGTGATTGCCTTCGTTGGCGGGGGCGCTCTCTTTCTTTCTGTGGAAGACGTCTTTCCTCTTCTACTCCCCGCTGCCGCTTCTTTGTGGCAAAAGGCGCTGCTGCAGCACGGCTGGGTGTTGCTGGTCGGCCTGCATCCGCTCTCTGCCGCCATCGCCAGCGTGTCGCTCTGCGCCGAGCAGGGAGCGTGGTTCCTTCTGGAATTTCCCGTCTCCATCGGCGGCCCCTCCGTGACTTCGCCCACGGTGCTCCTGCCAGCTCCCTGGCTCACCCACACGCTGCTGGCGCTGCCAGCGACCGCCTTCCTCCTCTGGCAGACCGCCCGGCGTGTCGCCCGGCCGGAGGTCTGAGATGAGGGACTTCCCGCTCGCCGCAGCCCTCCGTCCGCTACAACGCGCTGTCCGCCGCTATGACGCGCTTCACGGTGCGGCGTGGGGCAGCGCGATAGGGCTGACTCTCGCGCTCCTCCTGGCGCTTGCCGCCCGCCTCGCCCCGCTGTGGTCCCGCTCCACGCTGCTCGTCCATCTCGGCCCGCTGCTGCTGTGCCCTCTGGGAGGCGCGCTGTGGGGCGGATGGCGTCCGCGACCCGTCATCGAGCAGCTGCGCCGCCTGGAACGCGCTACGGGCCTCGCAGAACGCCTCAGCACGGCCTGGGAACTTCACGCCGGCAGCATCACCAGTTCCCCGGCGCTGCGAGAAGCCCAAGGCGCGGAGACCGCCCGCGCCCTGCAGGGTCTCGATCCGCGCCGCGCTTTCCCCCTGCGGCTCTCTCCCGCCGCCGCCATCCTCAACGGCGCCCTGCTGCTGGCAGTGCTCGCGGCGCTCCTCGTCCCCAATCCCCAGGAGCGCGTCCTGGCCGAACGCGCGGCCCTGCAACAAGCCGCCGCACGTCAGGCCGAGGACCTCGCCGCCCAAATGGAGGCCGTGCGCGAGCTCCCGGCCCTCTCGTCGGCGGAGCGCGAACGGCTCCTGCAAAGCCTGGAGACCGCGCGCCAGGTCCTCCTCGATCCCCACGCCGCGCCTGAGGCCCGCCAGGCGGCGCTCCTGGAAGCCGAACAGCAACTCGCCGGGCTGCGGCAAGCTCAAGAAGACGCCGCCCGGCAGCTGCAAACAGCGCTCGCCGCCGCCCCAACAGAGGCTCCGACAGAACGCACCCAGGCGCTCCTCGCAGCGCTGCAACGCGGGGACCTCGCCGCAGCGGAGACGGCGGCGCGGCAGCTGGCAGAAGGCGAGGCGCTCAGCTCAGAAGAACAGGCGGCCCTCAACGCCGCTCTGGCGCAGCTGGCGGAGGCCGCCCAGGCGGTGGATCCCGAGCTCGCCGAAACGCTCGCAGCCGCAGCGACGGCCCGCGATGCGGGCGAAGCGACGGCGGCCCTCCAGGCGCTCGCCGGGGAGCTGGCGCAACAGCAGCAGGAGCGCGCCGCTGAGGAGGCGCAGCTCGCCGGGCTCCAGGCCGGCTTACAGAATGGACGCGAACAGCTGGCAGCCGCCCAACAGGCAGCCACCGGTGAGGGCGGATTTCCCCAGCCGGGCCGCGGCGCGGCCCAACACAGCGAGGATAGCGGCAGCGCGGCCCCTTACGGGCCCTCCGCCAGCGCACGCCTTCAGGGAGCCGGCAGCGAAATCACCCTGCCGCGCGCCGTCGTCAACGGCGATACGTCCAGCACGGGCCCCGGCGCCGAAACTGCCGCACGGGTGCCCTATTACGAGGTCTATCCCACCTACGCCGAAGCGGCGGCCGCCGCGCTCTC
>JAAZNO010000154.1 GCA_012798275.1 Chloroflexota bacterium | reverse complement strand
CCGCCCGATGCGGAGCTGTTTGAGGAGGATTTGGGGCGTTCGCTGGCGTACATGCTCGCTCGCCTGGGCGAGCTCGAGGGGCGGCGCGTGGTGGATTTGGGTTGTGGGCCGGGCGATTTCTCGATCTTTGTGGCCCGGCATGGCGCGCAGGTCGAGGCCGTGGACGTGTCCCCGGCGGCGTTGGAGATCACGCGGCAGCGGGCGGCGGCGAACGGCGTGGCGGCGCTGGTGCAGACGCGGCTCATGCCGGCGGAGCGCCTGGATTTCCCCGACGGCGCCTTCGACTGGGTGCTGGGCTTTGGCGTCTTGCACCACACGGACCTGGCGGTGTTGGGGCCGGAGATCCGGCGCGTGCTCAAGCCGGACGGCAAAGCGCTGTTCCGCGAGCCTCTGGGAGCGAATCCCGCGCTGGAATTTGCCCGTCGTCGCCTCCCCTATCAGGGCAAATATCACTCGCGGCACGAGCGCCCGTTGAACTACGCCGACATGGCCCTGCTGGGGACTTTCTTCCGCGAGACGCACCTCCGCGAGTTCTACCTCTTCTCCAGCCTCTCGCGCCTGCTGGGCGGCGAACGCGGGGGATTTTTCCGTCTCCTGTGGGCCGTGGATGAGTTCCTGCTGCGCCATTTCCGGGCTCTGCGGCGCTTCTGCCGCTATGTGGTGGTGGAATATCGCCTGTAGGCGGAATTTTCCCGGCCGCGCGCGAGGAACTCTACGCCTTGCGATGCGTGCCGGGAGCAGTCTCAGAGGAGGTTCGAGGTGCGCTGGATTCCCATCGGCATTTTTGCGCTGTCGGCGTTCCTGATCTTCTGGACGTATGTGGGCTACCCGATTTTCATCGCATTGCTGGCCCGGTGGCGCCCGCGCCCGCATCGCCGCGAGCCGCTGGAACTGCCGGTCACCCTCATCGTCCCGGCGTATAACGAAGAAGCCGTGATCGCGGCCAAGTTGGAAAATCTCCTGGCGCTGGAGTATCCGGCGGCATTGCGCGAGATCATCGTGGTGGCGGATGGCTCGACGGATCGCACCGTGGAGATCGTCGTGGGCTACGCCGAGAGGGGCGTGCAGCTGCTGTATCAGCCGGAGCGACAGGGCAAAATCGCGGCGATGAATCGCGCCGCGCCGCAGGCGCACGGGGACATCCTCATCTTCTCGGATGCGAACGCGATGATGGAGCCGGACGCTGTCCGGCAGATCCTCCCCAATTTCGCCGATCCTCAAGTCGCCTGTGTGAGCGGCGAGAAGCGCATTCGTCCCTCGGCGGAGGTGCAGGCGGAAGGGGAGTCGGCCTACTGGCGCTATGAGGCCTTCATGAAGCGGGCGGATTCGCTTGTGAACACCGCCATTGGCGCGGTCGGGGAGTTCTTCGCCATCCGCCGCGAGCTGTATCGTCCCCTGGAGACGGACAATCTGATCGAGGATTTTGTGCTGGCGATGCGCCTGGTGATGGACGGCTGGCGCGTGGTCTATGAGCCGGCCGCGGTGACGTGGGAGGAGGCTTCCCCCTCGCTGGGGGGGGAATGGCGCCGGCGCGCGCGGATGGCGGCGGGCGGGTTTCAGGCGATCGGGCGACTGCGCGGGCTGCTCTCGCCGCGCTACGGGCTGGCCGCCTTCCAGTACGTCTCGCACAAGGTGTTGCGCTGGCTCGCGCCCTTCTTCATGCTGGCGGCCCTGATCAGCAGCGCGTTTTTGACCGCCGAGCCGCTGTTTCGCCTGTTGTTCTGGGGACAGATGCTGTTCTACGTCCTGGCGGCGCTGGGGTGGGCGCTGGAACTCCTGGGATGGAAGTGCAAACCCTTGCGGCTGATCTTCTACTTCTGCTTTGCCAATGCCACGATGTTGGGCGGCTTTGTGCGCTATGTCACGCGATCCCAATCTGTGTTGTGGACCAAGGCCCGCTGATTTTCGGCGCTG
>JAAZNO010000710.1 GCA_012798275.1 Chloroflexota bacterium | reverse complement strand
GCCTGGGGCGTTGTGTGTGAGGGCGTCGGAACGATTCAGCTCGCGGCTTCTGTGGCGAGCTGCCGTTCCGTGGCGCGGCTGGCGAGGAAGGTCAGGATCGCGCTGATGACAAAGATGACCGTGATCAACACGAAGGGCAGGCGCCGGTTGAGCGCCGAGAGTTCCCCCGCAATCCAGCCGAAGGGGGAGCTCCCCAGAATCACGGCGAGGTTGAGCAGCGCCATGATGCGCGCCCGTTCGGCGGCGTCCACCGTGGTCACGGTCAGCGTGTCGAGCAGGGTGTACGCGGCCGGCGTCGCGAAGCCTTCGAGGGCCGTCGCCAGGAACAGGAAGAAGTAATTGCCCGGCGGCGTGAGGATGAGGAGGAGCTGGCTGAGGATCAGCCCGGCGAAACCGAGCAACATGGGTTTGTGGATGCGCCATTTGCGCAGCGCCGGCATGACCAGGAAGAAGAAGAGCAGCATCATGATCGAGCGCACGAAGGGATACAGGGCGAGGTATTTTTCGTCTATTTGCAGTTCTTCGGCCACCAGAATGGACCAGAACGTGCCGCGGATGGAGCTGGCAATGCTCAGCAGGATCATCAGGCCGACGGTGTAGAGCGTCGCCGGCGTGTGCAGGATCTGGCGCAGCACCTTCCCGGAGCCCTGGAGCACGCTGAACAAAGGCTCGTCGCGTGTCTCCTGCATCCGCGCCTGCCCTTGTTGGGTCTCGGTGACCAGGGAGTTCAAGATGATGAATTTGGCGGTCATCATCACAAAGGCGAGGAGGTAGAGAGCGCGGACGGTGGGAACCAGCCCAAAGCGCCCGACGAAGAGGCCCGTCGCCGGAGCGACGAACGCCGCCAGCAAGCCCGCAATGTAGATCCACGAGTAGATGTCTACCAGCAGATCGGCATCGGTGTCCTCCACGAGGAGACAATTCCAGGAGTTGTGCGTGACCCGCCACGTGGCGTTGACGATAGCGGCGATGAGGAAGTAGGTGGCGTTCTGTGCGATGGCCCAGATCAGCGTGGGGACGCTCCACGAGATGAGGTCGAAGATGAGGGTGGTGCGTTTGCGCCCCAATTTGTCGGTGATGGCGCCGCTGAGCACGGTCCAGATCACCTGCACGAACATGCCGATGCTGGCGAACAGGCCGATCTGACGATCGCCGAGTCCAAAGGCGAGCATGTAGAGGGAGGCGTAGGGCGCGTAGAGGTTGAAGGGGATGCCCCAGAGTGGCTCGGTCAACACACAGCCGCGCGCATTGCCGCGCAGACGCCGCAGGGTCAGCAATAATGGATGGTTTTTCACAGGTATGTCCTCTGGGATGATCAACGGCTGCAGGCCTTACTATACCCGTGTGCAGCCAGCAGTCAATGTGACCGGCGGAGGCCGCTTGCTGGGGAGGAGCTCCTCTTTTCGCCACGAATGGCCACGAAGCGGGACAGGGCTCCATCTCCAGGCGGGAAGGCTTTGCCAGAATCGCGTTTTTGTCTATACTTTGCTGTAGTCCCTGCATTCGTGGCTGGTATTTGTGGTCACATTCGTGGTCGCATTCGTGGCCGCATTCGTGGCCGACATTCGTGGCTGACATTCGTGGCTGGAGGTGACGGCGTATGAGCGGGATTCCTGGCGATCTCTATGGACGTGTGCAGGCGGCGCTGTTGCGCTGCGGCGCCTGCGACAGTGACCGCGCGTTGAGAGTTCTCTTCGTGGATGCGCGCCTGAGCGCGTGGCGTGACCTGCTGCCGGAGGCCGGCAATCGCGCGGAACGAGCGCGGGCCGTGGTCGCCGCCCTGAGTGAGCGCACTAATCCGGCGGGGGAAAACGCCCTGGCCCTGCTG
>JAAZNO010000153.1 GCA_012798275.1 Chloroflexota bacterium | reverse complement strand
AGGATAGGCGGAAAGCCCGCCGATCGCGGTGACGTAGGCGGAAAGATCAGGCTCGGCGCTTTCGACGCGGGTTTCGAGCTCCTGTTGTTGCCCGGCGTCAAGCCCTGCCTGCAACTCGGCCTGAAAGAGGCTCTCGATGCGGGCGCGCGGCGAGACGATCAGCAGATAGGGCAGGGGGGTGAAGGTGCCGCTGACCGGCGGCACGATTTGCGACAGGTGCCCAAAGCCACCCTCCGTGAGCACCTGGCTCACCTGTTCGCCCAGGATGGCTTCGGCGAGGGGAGCTTCCCGGTCGAGCCGCTGACGCAGCGCCGCGAGACTGTCGCGTTGGGGGGCCGTCGCCTGGGTGGGATCGGCAATCTGGGGATCGGCATAGCTGCGCTCGATGTCGGCGCTGAGCTGCTGCGCTTCGGCGACGTGATCGAGGTAGGTCAGCACGAATCGCGCGCGGTCGGCGTCGGTCATGAAGCGCTGCGGGGCGAGCAGGCCGTAGGCGATCTTGCGCGCGAGGGTGGCGATCTCCCAGGTGACGAAATCGAACTGCAAGGGGCCGCTCAATTGCTTCAGGCGCACGATCTGGGAGCGCGTGCTCGGGCCTTCGCCGGTGAGCAGCAGAAGCAGGAGACACAACATCAGACCACGCCTGAGCCAGTATCGCAGGTCATTAAAAAAGGTTCTCATCGTGCAAAATTCTAGCTCCAAATGGGGCAAAGTCAACCCGTGAGGCGCTTGCGAAAACCATCCCCTCGCGTATAGTTAGGGTGTGAGAACGTGCGAACGTGCAAAGGTGCGAACGTAAGTGATTTGCTAATTTTCTGGGGAGTTGACTGTGGCACAGCACCGAGAATAAAAATGTGAGTCGTGAGTGGTGAGTGGTGAGCAGGGGTTGCGATGACTCTCTTCTCAGGCTTACGGCTCTCTATTTCCGAAGGAGACGCCATGTGCTGGCGCACATTATTCAAGAATGAAAATGTGCGGTAATTGTTCAGCCTGACATCAGGTAGCTCGACGGCGATGGATGAACCTTTGTAAGCTGCAGCTTTTGCTCCTCCCCCAGTCCCCTCCCCAACGGCGCTTGCGCTGTTGGGGAGAGGAGAAAAAATAAGGGGGTTTTGCAGGCGGGCTACGCCCGCCTGCAAAACCCCATAAAAAATTCCCCTTCCCCCCGCGCGCACGGGGGGAAGGGGCCAGGGGATAGGGGGCAAAAGTTGACTCTCAATCTTCAGCGATCACCATGAAATATTGAGTTTTTAGTTAGTGGCTGAACAGTCGCCATGTGAGTTGTGAGCCGCAACCCATGGGCAGAAACTGTGACGACTCTCTTCTCACGGCTCTCTATTTTCGAAGGAGCGGGCATGGAAATTGGCATCGTTCAGCAGGTAGACATCAACTCGGAGGTGCAGCGCGCGTACATGGATTACGCGATGAGCGTGATCGTGGCGCGGGCGCTGCCCGATGCGCGCGACGGCCTCAAGCCAGTACAGCGGCGGATCCTCTACGCCATGTACGACATGGGAAATCGCCCTGACGTTCCCTACAAGAAATCGGCGCGCATCGTCGGTGAGGTGTTGGGCAAATACCATCCGCACGGCGACGCCGCGGTCTATGAGGCGATGGCGCGGATGGCGCAGGATTTCTCGCTCCGCTATCTGCTGGTGGACGGACAGGGCAACTTCGGGTCTGTGGACGGCGACCCGCCGGCGGCAATGCGGTACACGGAGGCGCGCCTCGCTCCCCTGGCGATGGAGGCCCTCCGCGACATTGAGAAGGAGACGGTCGCGTGGGATGACAACTTCGACGGGACGTTGAAAGAACCTGCCGTCCTGCCCGCGAACCTGCCGAACCTGTTGGTCAATGGCGCCGCCGGCATCGCGGTGGGCATGTCCACCAACATCCCGCCGCACAATTTGGGGGAAGTGGTGGATGGGCTGGTCTATCTGCTGGATAACTGGGAAAAGCAGGACGACATCGGCGTCGAAGATTTGCTGAAGCGCATTCCGGGGCCGGACTTTCCCACCGGGGGGCTGGTCTACCGGCGTGATGCCGCTGACGCAGACGATGGCCTGCTGAAGGCCTATGCTACGGGCCGCGGGCGCATCACCCTCCGCGCGCGGGCGCACAAAGAGGAAATTAAGGGCGGACGCGAGCGCATCGTCGTCACCGAGCTGCCGTATCAGGTGAACAAGGCGGCGCTCATCGAAAGCATTGCGGCCCTCTCTCGCGCGGGCAAACTCGAAGGCATCGCCGACCTGCGTGACGAGTCCGACCGCCAGGGAATGCGGCTGGTGATTGATCTGAGTCGTGGCGCGGATGCGGGGGAGGTGATGCGCGCGCTCTACAAGCACACCGCCCTGGAAACGCGCTACGGCATCATCATTCTGGCGCTGGTCAATGGCGAGCCGCGCATGTTGTCGCTGAAGAAGGCGCTGCTGGTGTTCCTGGAGCACCGCCTCGAGGTGCTGCAACGCCGGGCGCGCTTCGACCTGGAACACGCGCGAGCGCGAGCGCACATTGTCGAGGGGCTGCTCACCGCCTTGGAGAATCTGGACGCGGTGATTGATCTGATTCGCCGATCGCGCACGGTTGAGACGGCGCGCGACAATCTCTGCAAGCGCTTCAAGTTGTCCGAAATTCAGGCGCAAGCGATCCTCGACATGCCGCTCAAACGCCTGGCGGCGTTGGAACGCAAGAAGCTGCAGGACGAATTCAAGGAGTTGCAGGCGCTCATTAAGGAGCTGGAGACGCTCTTGCACACGCCCAAGCTGCAGCGGGACGCGATTCGCGCGGAGCTGACGGCGCTGAAGGAGCGGTATGGGGATGCGCGCCGCACTCACATCGCCGATGTCAAAGGCGACACGGTGGAATTCGGCGCGCTGATTCCCGATCAACCGGTGTGGGTCACGACGACGCGCCAGGGCCTGCTTGCCCGCACGCCGGACGAGGGGAAGGCGCCGCGCGTCCCCTCCCGTCCTGCCGATGTGCCGGTGAGCATCGTCGGCGCTTCGACGCGCGACACCCTGTACCTGTTTACCGCGACCGGCAGCGCCGCGGCGCTGCCGGTTCATCAGGCGCCGGAGGGACAGGCCTGGGAGGGGGAGGGCGCGCCCTACAGCCAGCTCACGCATCTCGAGGGCGCGGAGGTGGTGACGACGTTAGCGCTGCCGGCGATGTTGCCAGAAGGGGGATCGGTCTGCTTCGTCACAGCGCAAGGGCAGGTCAAGCGCCTGCTCCCTGAGGAATTGCCCGGCGTGGGGCGCGAACCGCAGCCGGTCATCCGCCTCGACGCGGGCGATCGGCTGGTGGAGGGAGCCTGGGTCCAGGAGGATGAGGAAGTGCTCCTGGCTGCGGCGAGTGGACAGGGCATCCGCTTTGCCGTCTCGGAAGTGCGTCCTACTGGCAGCAGCGCTGGCGGGATGGTCGGCATCAAGCTGGAGGAGCAGGATGAGGTGGTCGGGATGGCGGTAGTAGATTCCAAAGCCAAATTGTTCACGATCACCGATCAGGGCATGGCGAAAGTGACGGCTTTTGCGGAAATGCCGGCGCAGCGGCGCGGCGGCAAGGGAGTGCAGATCGCCAAACTGGCGCCGGGAGAGCGGTTGATGGGGGTGCGCACGGTGAAGGGGACCTCCAATGTGATCATGGTCACACAACGCGGCGCCGCCAAAACGCTCACGGGCCATGCGATCAAGGAGCAGGGACGGGCGACCCGAGGGACGTCGGCCATCGCCCTGCAGGGGCACGATTTGGTCGCGGCGGTGGTCGTCCCGGCATCGCGGGTCGCGCCGCCGGTTGAAGCGGCGGCGTCGGCTGACGCCGCAGAGGACGGAGAGGAGTCCTTGACCTGACCCAGGTGAAAAAATGTGCGCACGTGTGAAGGCAGCAGCGAGTCAAGACGGCGACGGCTCACCGGTTTGGCTGGGGATGGGATCCTCCGTCTGACCCGCCCCCTCCCCGACGGCGTCTGTGCCGTCGGGGAGGGGAAGAAAAAATAGGGGGTTTTGCAGGCGGGCTACGCCCGCCTGCAAAACCCCACAAAAAAAGGCCCCCTTCCCCCCGCGTGCGCGGGGGGAAGAGGCCAGGGGATAGGGGGTAAAAGTTAATTCTCAATCTTCAGCAGTTGCCAGGAAATCTTGTGTTTTTTAATCCGTGCTTGAACAGTCGCCATGTGAGTGGTAAGCTGCCACCCATGGGCAGAAATTGTGACGACTCTCTTCTCACTGCTCTCTATTTCTGATGGAGTTAATATGTCCATGCGGTACATTGCCGCAAATCAAGATGTCTGGCGTGAGTCGTGAGCCGTGACTACGACAACTCTCTACTCACGGCTCACTGATCTCTATTTTTAGAGGAAATGAGGTGGCACAATGACAACCTATCGTGATGAAATGCATGTGTGTGAGGGATGTGGCAAGTCCTTCGTGTTTACGGTGGAAGAGCAGCGGGCGCAAGAGCAGCTCGGTTTGCCGGTGACGGCGCCGGCATACTGTCCGCAGTGTCGTAAGGCGGCGCCGCCGCAGCCGGGATTGCATCCGGGCGTCGTCAAATGGTACAATTCCGAAAAGGCCTACGGCTTTTTGACGCGGGCTGAGGGGGGTGAGATCTT
>JAAZNO010000152.1 GCA_012798275.1 Chloroflexota bacterium | reverse complement strand
GGGTGCTGGCCCCATCACCCATTACTCATGACCCATTCCCAGAACAGTGAGGAGGGAAAGAAGTCCCTGCCAGGCGCGCTGGCAAGCACGCTGCGCCTGGCAGGGAGCCGGGGCGTTACGCTGCCGGTATTTCGGCGTAGCGGGCGTTTTCTTCCATGGCGACGCGGATGCCCTTTTCCTCATCCACGCGCGTGAGCAGGAGGATGCCACCGACGAAGAAGATGACTAACGCGATGATGCCCAGGCGACTCTGCCCGGAGATTTGGGAGACGACGCTGAACAGCAGCGGCCCCGCGATGCCGGCGAATTTGCTCGAGATGTCGTAGAAGCCGAAGAATTCGGCGCTGCGGGCCTTGGGCGCCATCTGGGTGTAGAGGCTGCGACTCAGAGCCTGCGTGCCGCCCTGAACCATTCCTACCGCAAAGGCCAGCGCCCAGAAATGCCATGCCTGGCTCATGAAGTAGCCGGCGATGGCGATGAGTGCATACCAGCCCAACCCGATCATCACCGAGCGCTTGGTCCCGACGCGCTTGCTGAATTTGCCGAAGAGCAGCGAGAAGGGAATGCCGACAAATTGGGTGAGGAGCAGCGCCCCTACCAGGTCCATCGCGCCGATGCCAATTTCCGCCCCGTAGATCGTCGCCATCTTGATGATGGTGCCGATGCCGTCATTGTAGAGCCAGAAGGCGATGAGGAACTTGAAGAGCTCGCCATATTTGCGGATCTCGGTGAACGTTACCCCCAACCGTTTGAAGCTGGCTTTGATGGGAGCGGTTCCTGCCTCGATGCCGGCTTTGTTGGCAGGGGGCTCCGGAACGTGTCGCAGCAGCGGGATGGTGAAAATGCCCCACCAGAGCGCCACGGAGAGCAAGGAGAGCCGGTAGCCCAGGTAGTTGGTCGTCAGGAACCAGATCATAGCGATGTTGATGGCGAGCAGGATGCCGCCACCAAGATAGCCCAATGCATACCCCTTGGAGGAGACGAAGTCGGCGTCCTCTTCTTTGGCGACGTGCCCCAGCAACGCGTCGTAGAAGATGTACGAGGCCCCCAGCCCGACCGTCCCGAAGAAGAACAACACCAGCGCGAATATCCAATCCCCCGTATTGAGGGTGAACATCAGCGCCGTGGCGAGGATGCCGATGCCGGCAAAGATGGCCAGGAGCTTCTTTTTACTGCCGGTATAGTCGGCGATGCTCCCCAGGATGGGAGCCAGGATGGCCCCTATCAACAGGGCGATGGAATTGGTGTATCCCCAGTAGACGGTTGCCTGATTGGAGCTCAGGTTCGCGGCGATGACCGTACTGAAGTAGACCGGCAAGACGGCAGCTTCGGCGGTCGTCGAAAAGGCGGAGCTGCCCCAGTCGTACATACACCAGGCGTTGACTATTTTTTGATACTGACGTTCAGCAGCGGATTTGACGTTCAAGTGATGTTCTCCTTCCTTTTGAATTGAAATTGAAAATGAACTGAGTGCCTGCCTGATTTTGAAAAGCCGCTACGACGACGTCTCTTGAGCGGCGGATGCCCTGAGCGCCGGCGGCGCTTACAGATCCACGGTGCATCCCAGTCCTGGGGTTTCGGGGGCGATGAACCACCCGTCCTCCAGGATAAAGCGCGGCTGTGAAGGATCGTCTGCCAGGTCGAAATGCCCGTCCAGATCGCCGTAGCGCACGCCGGGGCTGCTGAGCGCAAAGGCCAGACCTGCAGCAGTGAGCAGGGCGGGTTCGTTCAGGCAGCTGACCATGGTGATGAGCTGCCCCGCCCGCGCGATGGCCTCGAGCTGCCGCGCGCGGCGGAATCCCCCACACGTGCTGAGCTTGACGCTCACGCCATTGGCGGCGTGCTGCGTGGCAATTTTCAGGACGGCCGCGGCGCTGCATGCGCTCTGATCCGCCAGAATGGGCACCGGGCTGTGACGGGTGATCTCGGCCAGCTCTGTCAGTCCCAGCGCGGTCGGGACGGGTTCTTCCAGCATTTCCAGCTGGCCGGCCAGCGCCCGCGCGACTTCGAGAGCTTCGGTGACGGTGTAGCCCTGGTCAGCGTCCAGCCGGAGGGTGAAGTGCGGCAGCGCTCGATGGACGGCGCGCACGCGCTCAATGTCTTCCGCCGGGGCGCGCCCGCCCTTGAGCTTGAGAATGCGGAATCCCTGCCGCGCGCGGTCACGAGCGCGCTCGACGGTCTCGGGAACCTCACAGAGGTTGATGGTGACGGAGGTCTGAATGCGGTCGCGGTAGCCGCCCAACAGACGGTGCAGCGGCAATCCCGCCGCTAACCCGAGTAAATCGTGAAAGGCAACGTCGAAAGCACAGAGCGCTGAGGG
Source organism: Chloroflexota bacterium (assembly GCA_012798275.1). Lineage (GTDB taxonomy): Bacteria > Chloroflexota > Anaerolineae > B4-G1 > SLSP01 > JAAZNO01. Next base: position 539 of record JAAZNO010000152.1, on the reverse strand, counting down.
CGCCCCCTCACATAACTGTTCCAGCTCCGTCAGCGCGTATTCCAGATTGAGCGGATTGAGGTCGCGGGTGCGGAGGGCGCACGCCTGACAGGCGCGCAGGACGGTTTCGCCAGTTTCGCCCGTGAGGGCCGGGTCGAAGGCGGCGCAGCCCCAGGCGGTCTGGCCCTGCTGCGTCTCCAGACGCACGAAGATGACCGTGATCTGCTCGAGCTCGGCCTCGTCTTGATACCGGGTGCGATAGGGAACACGCAGGTGCAGGTCTACGGGAATGACTTCGACATGGGTGATCTGCATACGACGGTCCCTCCTTCAAAAATGGCCCCGAATGAACCCGAATTTCACGAATAAGATTAGAAATTCCTGGCCCCCGGGCTGCTACGTCCTCAAACAACGCGCTTCAGCGCGGTGGGCTCGTGTCGAACCGATGAGCCGTCGCCGTCGCTGCTCACGGGTTATGGCTCACAGGGTAACTGTTCAGCCACTGACTAAAAAAACGGAAGATTTCCTGACAGTTGCTAAAGATTAAGAATCAATTTTTG
>JAAZNO010000151.1 GCA_012798275.1 Chloroflexota bacterium | reverse complement strand
TACGCGCTCGCGCTGACGTTCCCGTTGTTGAATGCCCTTTCGGGCCTCGGCTCGGCGGCGCTGCTCTACGGCGGCGGGCGCGCTGTGGGCCTGGGGGCGATCTCGCTGGGCGAGTGGTATCTCTTTGTCAATAGCGTGGACCATTTCTGGGCGCCGATGATTGACGTCTCCGCTTTCTGGAATCAACTGCAGGGGGGGCTTTCTGCTGCAGAACGGGTTTTCGCCTTGATTGACGCTGAGCCTACCGTGCGGCAGGTGGCGCAGGAGCCGGTGACGGCCCTGCGAGGCGAGATCACCTTCGAGCACGTGGATTTCCAGTACACCGAGCAGGAACAGGTGCTGGTGGATTTCAGCCTGCACATCGCCGCCGGGGAAAGCGTGGCGTTTGTGGGACACACGGGCGCGGGCAAGAGCAGCCTGGCCAAGCTCATCGCGCGCTTCTACGAATTTCAGGGCGGGCGTATCCTCATTGATGGGCGCGACATCCGCACGCTGGCTCTGCACGACTACCGCCGGCAGCTGGGCATCGTCTCACAGATGCCCTTCCTTTTCTCCGGCACCATCGCCGACAATATCCGCTACGGCCGGGAGGAAATCACCGACGCGATGATCCTCGACATTTCCCGGCAGATTGGCGGCGGCGAGTGGCTGGAGGCCCTGCCGGCGGGGCTGCTGACCGAGGTGGGGGAGCGCGGGGCGCGGCTTTCGATGGGGCAACGGCAGCTGGTGGCGTTGATGCGGGTGCTGGTGCACCAGCCGGCGATCTTCATCCTCGACGAAGCGACCGCGAGCATTGATCCCTTCACCGAGATGCAGATTCAACAGACGACGGAGATGATCCTGCGCCAGAGCACTTCGATCCTGATCGCGCATCGGCTTTCGACGGTGCGGGCGGTAGATCGCATCATCGTGCTGGATCACGGTCGCATCATCGAAGAGGGCAGCCATGCCCAATTGATGGCGCAGGGAGGACATTACGCCGGCCTGTATGACACCTATTTCCGGCATCAGAGCCTGGCGTATGTGGAGGAAGTGGGGCAACGGCGCGGTCGTCGCGCCGCGCTTCAGGCGTCGACGGTGGGGTAGGGGCTGGGAATCTCGATTTCTATCTTCAGCCCGCCGTGCGGCATGGAAGTCAGCTTCAGCGTGCCGCCGAGCAGGGAGACGCGCTCGCTGATCCCCACGAGCCCGAAATGCTTCTGATCCGTCAACTGGGCCAGGTCGAGCGGCTGCGTCATCCCGCGGCCGTTGTCGGCGAGCTGCACCGCCAGGTTGGCGGCGGAAGTGCGCTGCAGGCTCAGCTTCACATGCGTGGCGTCGGCGTGTTTGCGGATGTTACTCAGCCCTTCCTGGATGATGCGATAGACCCCCAGTTCGATCGGCTCCGGGAGCCGCCCCAGCGCCGGGTCTATTTGCAGCTCCACCGGAATCCCCGTCTGTTCTGACCACTGACTTGCCAGGGAGCGGATCGCGGCGGAAAGGCCGTGATTGTCAATGGTGGGCGGGCGCAGATCGCTGCAGATATCGCGGAGATCGCCGACCACCTGCCGGATCCCCAGCCGGATTTTGGCGAGTTCCTCCCGCTGTTCTTCTGCGACGCTGCTGTTTTCAGCCTCTTCCAGCTGATAGTTGTAGCTGAGCAAGTCCTGAATGACCTGGTCGTGCAGCTCCCGCGCCAGCGCTTTGCGTTCGGCCTCGCGCTCGGTGATCAGCCGGCGACTGGCTTCCTGCAGCGCCACATTCAGGCGATCCAGCGCCTCCACCTGATTCTGTAGCCGCTCGATCAATTGCCGGTTGAGCGAATCTTGCTTCTCCAGGTTCTGCCGCAGCTCTTCCTGATTCCGCCGCAGCTCCTCGGCCTGTTGCTGCGCGAGGTAGTAATTTTCGAAGGCCCAGATCATGGGCGTGACCCGTTCCTGGCGGTTGGAGCCGACAATCAGTTCCACGACCTCGCGCGGCGTGGCTTCGGCGGTGCGGCGGAGGGCTATGGGGCGCCCCTGATACAACACCAGAATCCGATCGGTCACCGCGAAAATGTGCTTCAAATCGTCGCTGCTCATGATAATCGCGACGCCGCGCGCGGCGAGCTCCTTGATGCGTTCGAGAAACGCCTGCTGCCGCGCGAAGTTCAGCGCCGAGAGGGCGTCGTCGAGCAACAACAGGCGGCTGGGACGACACAGGGCGCGCGCGAGCGCGATGATCTGCCGCTGTTCGTCGGAGAGGTTCGCGATGTGCTCCTCCAGCAGTTTGGGGGAGAGGTCGAAGCTGCGCAGCAGCTCCCCTCCACGGTGCGCCATAGCGCGGTCATCGGGCAGCAACCTCAGGCAGTAGGGGAGCAGGATTTCGCTGCTCAGGAAGATGTTGTGCAGCACGTTGAGGTTTTCCGCGAATTTAGGGACCTGCGGCACGGCGACAATGCCCAAACGCTGTGCGTGAGGCACATCGCGCAGCGTGACGGGGTCATGGGCGAGGAAGATGTCCCCGCTGGAAGGGGCGATTGCGCCGCTGAGCAGCTGTAACAGGGTGGACTTGCCCGCCCCGCGTTGCCCCACGATGCCTAACACTTCGCCCTGCTGGAGCTCCAGGCTCACCTCCACCAGGGCGGGAACGGCGCCGAAATAGCGCGTGAGGTTGTTGATGCGTAGGATTTCCATGGCGCATTGACACGCTCAGATGGAAAAAAGCGAGTCAGCGCAGAAGTTGGAGGGACGGGAGGCTCTCGCTGACTCGCTTTTCCATGGCCCTGGCTTATCTGCCGCGACTGCGGGTCGTCACGTCGAAGATCACGGCGGCCAACAGCACGGCGCCACGGACGATGTATTGATAGGCGATATCAATGTTCATCAGGTTCATGCCGCTGGTCAGCGACATGGTCACCAGCGCGCCGATGAGGGAGCCCATGACGTTGCCGACGCCGCCGGCGGCAGAGACGCCGCCGATGTAGGCCGCGGCGATGGCGTCCATTTCAAACAGCGTGCCAGCCGTCACGGTTGCCGATCGCAGCCGTGAGGCGAACAGGATCCCTGAGAGGCCCGCGAGCATCCCCATCGAGCCGAAGACCACGTAGGTGATCTTCTTCACGCTGATGCCGCTCAGTTCCGCGGCTTCGGGGTTGCCGCCCACAGCGTAGATGTGCCGTCCCAACACCGTCTGGGTGGTGACGAAGTGATAGATGCCCACCACGAGCAACACAATCACCACCGTCCATGAGAGGCCATTGTAGCCTGCCAGCACCCAGGTGATGAGGGCCAGCAGCACGGAGATGAAGACCAGCTTGGCGATGAACATGTTCATCGGCAGCGTCTCGAAGTTGTAGGAGAGCTTCTTCCGGCGGTCGCGGAACTGGCTCACCACATACAGCGCGATGGCCACCAGGCCCAGGAGCAGGGTGAGTTTGTGCACGCCGGGCAGGAAATTCTCCAGGCCGGGGATGTCGGGGATAAAACCGTTGCCGATCGCGTTGAAGGTCTCGTCGGCGATGATGATCGTGCCCGTGCCGGCGGTGACCAGCAGCAGCGCGCCACGATAGATCAACCAGCCGGCCAGCGAAGCGACGAAGGCCGGGACCTTCAATTGCGCGATGGGGAAGGCGGTGAACAGGCCGGCGACGACGCCGAGCACCAGCACCAGGGGAATCACCACGTACACCGGCAGATTCCAAAAGGCCAGCGCGATGGCGGCAACGGCGCCGAGGAAGCCGGCCAGGAACCCCACCGAGAGGTCAATGTGCCGGATGACAATCACCAGCGTCATGCCGACGGCCAGAACAGCGATATAACCGGTCTGGTTGAGCAGGTTGCTGATGTTGCGGGACGAGATGAAGATGCCGTCTGTCGTGATGGTGAAGATGAGCATGATCACGAACAGCGCAATGTACATGCCGTATTCGCGGATATTCTCCTTGAGGAGCTTCTGTAAGCTTTTGAAAAACATCCCCTGCCTCCTAGTTCGTCGCCATTTGCATGATGATTTCCTGGTTTGCCTCTTCCACGGGCAATTCGCCGGTGATCCGCCCTTCCGAGACTACATAGATCCGATCGCTCATTCCCAGAATTTCGGGCAATTCCGAAGAGATCATGATGATGCTCATGCCTTCCTGGACCAGCCGATTCATGATGGTGTAGATCTCGTATTTGGCGCCCACGTCAATGCCTCGTGTTGGCTCATCGAGGATCAAAATATTCGGTTTGACGAAGAGCCACTTTCCCAGACAGACTTTTTGCTGATTGCCGCCGCTGAGATTGATGACCTTTTGAGCCACCGACGGCGTTTTGATGTTGAGGGACGCGCGATATTCGTTGGCCACTTTGATCTCGGCGTTAGCGTCTACTATGCCGCGATTGGCCAGGGTTTTCAGATTGGCCAGGCTGATGTTTTGCTTGACATCCTGGATCAGGATCAGCCCGTTGCCCTTGCGATCCTCGGTGAGATAGGCCACGCCGTTTTCGATGGCGTCGCGGGGATGGGAGAACTTGACCGGCTTCCCCTGGACGTAGATCTCGCCGGAGATCTCATAGTGGGGGAAATTGCCGAAGAGGCTGAGCGCCAGCTCCGTGCGTCCGGCGCCCATCAGGCCGGCAAGTCCCACAATCTCGCCCTTGCGGATTTTGAGGTTCACCTGCTTGAGGACTTGCCGCCCCAACCGTGGGTCATAGGCATTCCAATCTTTGACCTCGAAAACTACCTCGTCGCCGGGACGATGACCAACCCTGGGCGGGTAAACGTTATCAATTTCGCGTCCAACCATGTGCCGGATCATGACCTGTTCGGTCACTTCGCCCTTGTGGGCGTCCAGCGTACAGACGGTTTGCCCATCGCGCAAAATGGTGACGGTGTCAGCGATCGCCATGACCTCGCGGAGCTTGTGCGAAATCATGATGCAGGTGACACCGTGTGCCTTCTGCTCGCGCAGCAGTTGCAGCAAGTTGGCACTGTCATCGTCGTTCAGTGCGGCGGTGGGTTCATCCAGGATCAGCAGCTTCACATTGCGGTTCAGCGCCTTGGCAATTTCCACCAATTGTTGCTTGCCCACTCCGAGGTCTTTAATCTTTGTGGCGGGGTTGACATCGAGTCGCACGCGGGCGAGCATTTCGTTGGCCCGCTTGATCGTCTCGTTCCAATCCACGGTAACGCCGTTGCTGATTTCATGACCGAGAAAGATATTCTCATATACCGAGAGTTCGGGGACGAGGGCCAGCTCCTGATAGATGATCCCGATACCGGCTTTCTCGCTGTCGGTGACGTGCCGAAAGGTCTGCAATTCGCCATCGAGGTAAATGTCACCCGTATAGGAGCCATAGGGCCAGACGCCACTCAGCACCTTCATCAGCGTGGACTTCCCCGCGCCGTTTTCCCCTACCAGGCAATGGATCTCGCCTTTGGCGACGCGAAAACTGACGTTGTTCAGAGCTCTTACACCCGGAAATTCCTTGGTGATATTACGCATTTCCAAAATTGGGGTATCCATAACGCCTCCGCTGGTCTTAAACAAGGCTTAATTGCAAGACGGCAGGAATAATGGGGGGCCCCACTATTCCTGCCCTGCGTACACCAGCCGGTCGCCCCCTTACGGCAGATTCTTGAAATCGCTGGCGGGGTAGTAACCGGAATCAATGATGGCGGCCCGGACGTTCTCTTTGGTGACGGTGACGATGGCGGAGGGCTTGGCGGGCACATCAATCTTGCCATTGTTGTAGGTCGTGGTCTTCTCAGGCGTCTTGCCTTCGAGGTAAGCGACAGCCGCGTTGATGGCATCCTGCACGAGGACGCGCACGTCCTTCAGCACGGTCATGGATTGCTTGCCGTCAATGATGTACTGGACGGAGGCCTTCTCGGCGTCCTGACCGGTGATGTAATATTTGGTGACGTCCTTGTCGGCGGCGAAGGCGTCGGCGATAGCGCGGGCCGTGCCGTCGTTCGGGGCGACGATGTAGACGACGCCCTTGTCGGCGGGGGTGGCTACCGTGAGGTTCGCTTCCGCAAGGTTCTTGGCGGTGTTG